>JAAUTF010000592.1 GCA_012031775.1 Candidatus Altimarinota bacterium
GTCGTCAGCGGATCGATGGCACACCTCCTTTCGGCCTCAAGCACCGAAAGTGTGCCCCGATCCGCTCAAACTTTCAAGTTCTGGCAGCGACCACCGTTTAGCGTATACCTACCGTGCAGGAGATAGTGGAAAAAATCGAGTTTCACACAAAGGAACCAGAACCGATTGCTGAGTCTGGTGTATTGTATCTTCTTGAGGAAGACTCTGACGCCCTCGACGAGGAGAGCTGAGCGTTTGAGCGGATGATACTCCCCACGCAGCCCCGTGTGCTATACTAGTGTACGTCGTTCATCTCATTGATACGAAATACAAGTAAAAAGGTGCTGTTTGGTGCGGTGGTGAGCACGTTGTAGTCGCATTTCCTACCGCACCAATTCTCACGCCTCATCTGTATTTCGTATATTACACCCGTGCCGTTATGCTTCGATCGGCTGGCAGCGACGTAGAACAAGGGGCAGGTGTGCAGCAGACGCTGCAGTCGCTCGATAGTGCCGTCGCCGATACAAGCCTAGCAAGCGCGAGCGGCCTTGGCATCCCTCAGGTGCGCGCGCTTAAGCGCGAGATCGCCGAGATCTTCCCTGCCTCGAATCTACCAGCTTTTCTGCTGCAGGGTTTGCTGCAAGCGCAGGATCGCTATGTCGGCGAAAAGCGCGCGCTGATCGATCTGCGCGTGCTATTCCGCGAGACGCGCCGCATCAGCCTCTACAGTACGTTTCTTGCAGCACCGGCGACGATTATCCACGGCTATCAGCGCCTGTTGATGCTTGCCGGCAAGGACGTTTCCAGCGCTTTCCCCGATGGCACCTGGCAATTTTTATACCGGAATTTGGCCTACGCGAGGATGCGGCCCGGCACTGTGTCGAGACGCTGGGCTTTCAATCAAGGGTCAGGAGTCAGGCATCAGGAGCTAGGAGGTCTGTGGTCGCCAGCCAGGTTTCGGAAGAGGGAGTTACGAAGCGGTTCGGCACGAGCAGGCCGACAGCTATGCTTGCGCTGAGCGATGTAGATGCGGTGGCAGCCTGGGTGTACGCGGCGATCCATACGATCGTGCATTTCGACGAGTTGCTGGAGAACGAATGGCACGAGCGCGCCGCTGTTCGTTGTGTCGATCTTGCTCTGGAAGAACTGGCGGCCGTGGGCCGCCTGCCGCGCAAAGCCGATGAGCGCGCCCGTGTCGTGGCGGAGCGATTGCTGGCGTTGCGCGCTGAATATCGGATCGAGCGGCTTGGGCCGGAGTGGACAGCGCGTCGCCCGTTTGCCGGGCCGGACGCCGATCCGATTGATGGCTATGTGGCAGCGCGGCGGCGTGCCTTCGATGCCTATCTCGCCGTGCGACTCGAAGCGGCCCCTCCCGAGCTGCGTATGCGGGCGCGGGCGCGCTACGATGAGTGGCGTGGGCGCAGTCTGGAGCCGTATCTGGCGCAGATGACGATCGCCAAGACGCTCTACGCCGAGGGTTTTTGCGAACGGCGTGAGGCGCTTTCGAGCGAGACGCTCTGTGTGGCGCTACATGTTGGTGGCGTCTATCACCTGATCGATATCTGGGAGCGCGATGAAAGGCGGCTATTTTCAGATCACGCCGCGTGACGGCGATCCGACACGGCCCGGCCAGAGTCTGCCGCTCAGCCGCGACGATGAAGGCAATTTGAGCGATCGGTATGGTCAGGCGGTGAGTATCGATCGGCGTGGTCAGGTGCGGATCGGTGGTATGCGTGTGGGTCGCCTGCGTCGCAACCCGCTGAGCACCATACGGGCACAGGTTGCAGCGTTGCTGCGCGCATATCCGCCATCTGTCGCTGATCTGAGCGAAGATCAGCCGATCGATGCGCTGCTGGCGATGACACCCCGGTCGGAGCAGGAGCAACTCCGTGCTCTGCTTGCGGCACAGACACGCGCTGAGATCGCGGCATTGCGTCGCGCACCGATCATCGTTAACTGGGATCTGCACGACAGCAATCGCCCGCTCGGCCAGGTTCGTCGTGTGCGGCGTGGCTTCGGCGACCACGGCCTGACCATCATTCGCACCGATCGCGGCGTCGTCTTCGATATGTCACATATTTTCTTCGATGGGGCCTGGGGGGCAGCGCTGGCCGAGATTATGACGGGCTTTGCGACGGCGAGTGCAGAGCAGTTGGCCCAAGAACCGAGAAGCAAGAGCCGAGAACCGGGAGCCAACGAACCAGGGAACCAACGAACCAGAAAGGAAAATCTGTTTGATGCGGCTAGCGCTCTTGTCTCGAGCAGGCCGATCACACACGCACCTGTTCTCAACCTTGCCGACACCGCTGCCTTTCGCAAAGCCGCAGAAGCCGCGTTGCTGCCAGCAGTCGAGGTGAACGCCGAGACGAGCGCGGTGCGGCTGGAGCCGATTACAATGCTGCGCCGCCGCCTGGCCCAGCGCGACATCGACATCACCGTGAACGATATGCTGGTATTGGGGCGTTATGCCCACGCCGCCAGCTATGCGCCTGGCCCGGCAGCCCTGGCCGGCTCGATAGCCTGGCGACCAGGGCGGGAGCGCAGCGGAGCTACGGCAGCAGATCGTAAGCTGGCTGGCGATACAGCGCACGCTTATGCCCGCGCTGCTGATCCCGATGGATGCGAGCGCGGTCGATCCGCAGGCACGCCTGCATCCGGCGACGCTGCGCAACCCCGCTCCTGATCTGCTGACACGGCTTGAGCGCTGCGACCGCCTGCTGCGCGAACTCGCAAAACGGCCTGTGGCTCGCAGCGCCTTTGAGGCCGAACGAGTGGCGCTCGTTGGCGATCTGATCACGTTTGGCGCAACGCTACGCGCGCTACGCGAGATAACGACGCGCGGCGAAGGCTTTCTCACCGCTGCGCTCAAGCTCTTTGCGCATCTGCCGCGCCCAATGCAAGGCTTACTCGACCAGATACCGCAGAAGATCGACGTTCTAAACGAGCTGGTGAAGGGTGTGGAGGTCTTCTCGAACATCGGCCAGGTGAGCGCCGCATCATCGGTAAGCCGTTTTGTCAGCTCGCGCGATGATGGCGATACAAAGTTGTTGATCTGGGGCATCATGACCGACGCCAACGGCAAACTGCTCATAACACTGCGCGATTTCCGCCCGTTTGTTGCCGAGTTGTTGGCGGCTGGGCACCCGGTATTGGCGGAGTTGCTGGCGGCGGATTTTTTAGCGGCCTACGCTGAGAGCACCAATCGGCTGGTGAAGCAGCTGCAGCGTGTGCTGGCGGCGAAGTGAGGTTACAGGCCAGAGGTGACAGGTGACAGATACCCTTACTGGTAGGCGTCTCGGTGCCTATGCGATCCGCGACCTGCTCGGGAGCGGCGGCATGGGCAGCGTCTATCGTGGCTACGATGCGGCGCTCGATCGCGAGGTTGCGGTGAAGGTGATCAAGTCGGGCGCGCTCGCACCGGATGCAGTCCAGCGTTTCCGTCGCGAGGCGCGTCTGGCCGCTTCACTGCGCCATCCGAATATCGTACAGGTTTACACCTTCGATGATACGGGCGATATGCTCTATATGGTGCAGGAGTTGTTGCCAGGGCCAACACTAGCGGAGCAGATTCGGCGTGCGGGCAAGCGCTGTGTAAGCCTCGATAAAGTTCGTCGCGTGGTAATGCAGTTGGCTGTCGCGCTGGATTATGCCCATGAGCGTGGGGTGGTTCATCGCGATGTTAAGCCTGCCAACGCTCTGTATAACGCTGCTGGCGATCTGGTGCTCACCGACTTTGGGCTGGCACGGCCAGCCGATACGAGTTCGAGCGCCGCTACCGGGCCGGGTCTGGTGATGGGCACGCCGGGCTATGTGGCTCCTGAGCAGGCAGTGAGCAGCGTGGGCTTGAGCAAGGCCTGCGACATTTACTCACTGGGTGTTGTAACCTTCGAGTTGCTCACCGGACGCCTGCCTTTCGAGGCGGATACGCCGATGGGTATCGTGTTAAAACATCTCTATGAAGCACCACCACCGCCGACGTCGCTGCGTAGCACGCTGCCGCCAGCGGTTGACGCTGTAGTTATACGGGCGCTGCACAAAGAGCCGGAACGTCGCTACAGCAGCGCGGGCGCATTGGCCGCTGCGCTGGCCCTCGCATTGCCGGAAGCGAGGTCGGTGAACGCGACAGCGC
>JAAUTF010000593.1 GCA_012031775.1 Candidatus Altimarinota bacterium
TGCCAATTATATTCCGGTAAAAGGGGTGAGCGGCGCGCCGTAGGGACGCCGTAGAGACGCAGACGCCGTAGGGACGCAGCATGCTGCGTCCCGTACGGCGTTGTTTTTAGTGCGCTGCCTCTACCTCTTTTTTGCGCCGTTCGACGATCTGCTCGGTGAGATGCGACGGCACTTCCTCATAGTGCGTGAACGTCATCGCGTAACAACCGCGGCCTTGCGTCATCGCGCGCAGATCAGTAGCATAACGTTGGATCTCAGCAAGCGGTGCCTGAGCTGAGATCGTCGTCTTGCCGTTGCCGTTGGGCAGCATACCGAGCACGCGGCCACGGCGTGTGCTCATGTCGCTCATGACATCACCCTGAAACTGGTCGGGCACAACGATCTGGAGATCATAGATCGGCTCGGTGAGCACCGGCCCAGCTTTCAGCGCAGCCAGGCGAAACGCCTCTTTGCCCGCTGTCTTAAAAGCGATCTCCTTGCTGTCGACGGGATGCTCTTTGCCATCGAACACCGCGACGCGCACATTCGTCACCGGGCAGCCAGAGAGCAGGCCTTCGTGCATGGCCTCGCGGATGCCCTTCTCGATCGCCGGCATAAAACTACGGCTGATCACACCACCGACAACCTCGTTGACGAATTCCAGCGGATCATCGCGGTCGATCTCATCGAGCGGCTCGACGCGCAGCGTGACATCGGCAAACTGGCCGGCACCGCCAGTTTGTTTCTTGTGGCGGTAATTGGCCTCAGCGCGCGCGCGGATCGCTTCACGATAAGGGATACGCGGCAGCTCGATATCGATATGCACATCGAACTTGCGTTTCATGCGTTCGGCGATGATTTGCAGGTGACTCTCACCGAGGCCAGCGAGCAACACCTCGCCGCTCATTTCATCGCGCGTGGTGCGCAGGGTGGGATCTTCCTCAAGGATACGGTGCAGCGCGCTACCGAGCTTATCGAGATCGGCGCGGCTGTGGGGCTTCACAGTGGCCATAAAGGCCGTCGCAGGCAGCGCGATCGGATCAAGCTGGAGCGGACGAACGTGGGCACAAAGAGTGTCGTTGGTGGCCGTCTCGGCGAGCTTCGTGATCACGCCAATGTCGCCGGGGCCGAGGGCAGGAACATCGATCTGCTCTTTGCCGCGCAGCATGTAAAGGTGGCCGATGCGCTCGTCTTTGCGGGTGCGCGAGTTAAACATGCTGGAATTGGCATGCAGCTGACCGCTATAAACGCGCACCAGGCTTAGCTTGCCATAGGTATCGGAGAACGTTTTAAACACCAACGCGCTGAGCGGGGTAGCGACCTGGGGCGCAAGTGCAAGCGCTTCACCGCTACTCAGATCGGTAGCGAGCACCTCTTTGCGCGCGGCAGAGGGGATGCTATCGACGATGCCGTTGAGCAGCTGTGCGATGCCGGAAACCTCAAGCGCCGAACCGCAGAAAACGGGCACGATCGTGCCATTGTTAATGCCAGCGCGCAGGCCAACCAACAACTCATCGCGCGTCAACGCGTCCTCGCCGCCTTCGAGATAGCGCTCGATCAGATCGTCGTTGGCGGCCGCAATCTTATCGATCAGCTGAGTGCGCCAGGCGTGCATCTCGCTATCGAGATCGGCGGGAACGTCGCCTTCAACGAAGCCACCGTCGTGTTTCTCAGAGAGCAACCAGGCGCGCTGCTGGCGCAGCGAGATGATACCGCGAAAATCTTTGCCGCTGCCGATCGGGATCTGCATGGGGATCACCGCAGCGTCGAGCAACTCCTGGGCCTGTTCGATCACACGGAAGAAATTCGCATTGTCGCGGTCGAGCTTGTTCACAAAGAGCATACGCGGCACACGGGCCTGCACGGCCAACTCCCAAACCTGTTCGGTGCCCACTTCCACACCGGCTGCGGCGTCGAGCACGATCACCGCGCCATCGATGACGCGCATCGCAGCGGCCATATCGCCGGCGAAATCCGCGAAACCGGGCGTATCGATGAGATTGATCTTGTCGCCGTGCCATTCGAGGGGAAGCACCGAGAGGTTAAAAGACATACCGCGTCGCTGCTCATCGGGGTCGTAGTCGCTGGTCGTCGTCCCGTCTTCAACGCGCCCAAGGCGAGGAATCGCGTGAGCCGTCAGCAGCATCGCCTCGGCCAGCGTCGTCTTGCCGCTGCCGAGGTGGCCAAATAAGCCGATGTTGTGAATCCTTTCGGGGCCGTAGGTTTGCATGATGTCCTCCTTGACAACGCTGCGGGGGCCGCCCACACCGGGCGTCTTCGATGGGGAGATGTTAAGAAGCTGTTATGCTGGCATTATACGCCGTAGCGCGCACCCGTCAATGGGCAGGATAGAACGCACAGGAAAGGCACAATGATTCAGAATTCAGCAGGGCAACGACGCGCGTCGCCTGTCGTCGGAGGGTTGTAAGCACTGTGATAGCAAACGATCGCTGCACACCCATTGAGCGCCTGCGGTAACTCCGAGTTCTCTTACCCGCAGTTCGCCTTGAACGGTATGGTTAGTGTTAGCGGCTGCGCCACCAACACTAACCATCACAAAAAGCTTGTTTGAAACCTTGTCTTAGAGCTTATACTTCGACGATCGTCACCTTGCTCATAGTATCGCCCTGCTTTATGGAATTGACGACATCCATGCCGGAGGTGACTTTGCCGAACACGGTGTGTTTGCCGTTAAGGTGCGGCTGCGGCGAGTGGGTGATAAAAACTGGCTGCCGTTGGTGTTAGGGCCAGCGTTCGCCATAGAGATCACACCTGTCTCGTGCTTGAGCGGATTGCCGTAAGTTTCATCCTCGAAGCGGTAGCCGGGGCCACCGCGCCCGCTACCGGTCGGGTCGCCGCCCTGGACCATAAAATTGTCGATGACACGGTGAAAGATGAGGCCATCGTAAAAACCGTCGCGCGCGAGCGCGACGAAGTTGTTCACGGTCTTCGGCGCGTGCTGCGGGTAGAGATCGAGTTCGATCGTGCCGCGGTTGGTCTCGATCGAGGCACGGTAGGTTTTCACCGGGTCGATGCCCATCGCATGCGGGCTGTTGTACTGTTTCGCTGCCATAGCGTTCTCCTCATAGCTTACAGGTGACGGGTTACAGGTTAGAGCCTGTAGGTTTGCTAGCACCTGTTTCGGTTTACGCTGGGATTATAGCAGTTTGCGGGCCGTATGACACAGGGCATTTTGTTTTATGAGGGCGCAGTGGCGTAGCGGGGGACAAGATGTTGCGCCTTTAGACAAGGTTCGCCAGTACGTAACCGTTCTAGCGAACGCCAGGTTCAGGCAAGGGTTGGCGCTGGTTAGTGGTGGCGGCGGCGCCGCCGCTACCGCCCAGCACAAACGGCTTTTTTGCAACCTTGTCTAACGGTGCCCAGGCGAGAGCGTATATACCGTCGCGGCTGAGCGGCTGGCTGGCGACCCAGAACCAACCAGCGTCGCCATCGGTCGCTGGTGCTCCGACGCGCTGTATGCTGAGGGTTTTAGTGGTAATCGCCGTACTAGTGCCGATCGGTGTGACACTGGCAGTCACGGTCGTGGTCGGCGCAAGCGTCGTACTTGCGCTGGGTGCAGCCGTCAACGACGGCAACGGCGTGGGCACAAAGTCGCCCGGTGGAGCAGGGCTTACGGCATCGGTCGGCACGATCTGCCAGAATTGCGTGAGCGGGTCGAAGTAGAGGATGCGCAGCTGTGTGCGGTCGAGGCCGAGCTGAACAAGTTGGTCGGGGTTGTAGGCCAGGCTAAGCGTAAAGGTAAGCGACGAGCCACTAGTGCGGGCGATGTCGATAGCGAAGGGGTGCCCAAGAATACCGTCGATAGCGGGCGGCAGCGCGGCAGCGAGCGCATCGGCGTTGGTGGCTGGCGTAAAAAGCAGCTGTGCCGCTCGATCGTCGCTCACGCCATCAACGCTGAGCAGGCCATCGGCAAGCGGGGCATCGCCGCGAATGTGGGCCGGCCCAAGGCGCCGCCCAGGAGATACCAGCGCAGCAACTCGCCCTGGCCCGGCGCGACGATGTGGAGCACGCCGTAGGCTGGCAGCGCTGTTCCAGGAGCTGGTTTCACTTCAGCCCGCCAACGTTCACCGATCAGCAGCAAAGGGCTGCGGCGCGGCGA
>JAAUTF010000594.1 GCA_012031775.1 Candidatus Altimarinota bacterium
CAGCGGACGACGGGATGAACGGGGCGGGCACACGGCGGGGCGCGGGCGGAGTGGCGGGGCGGCAATAGATCTAATGAGGTTATGACATGATCCTCACACTTGCGGCGGCGTCGGTGCGGCGCGGTTTCTCGAAGGGCTGGTGCAGATCGTTGTGCCGGAGACGATCACGGCGGTGGTGAACACTGGCGACGATTTTGAGCTGCACGGCTTGTATATCGCGCCTGATCTCGACATTGTTACCTGTACGCTAGCCGGGCTGATCGATCAGGTGCAGGGCTGGGGCATTGTGGGCGATACGGCGGAGTGTATGGAGTGGCTGGGCAAGCTGGGCGGGCCAACCTGGTTTAAGCTCGGCGATCGTGATCTGGCGCTGCACATTCGGCGTACGGCGCTGCTGCGATCGGGCTGGACGCTGAGCGCGGTGGCTGATTCGTTTCGCCAATCGCTTGGCGTCACCATCCGCATCCTGCCGATGAGCGACACGCCGGTGCCGACGCATATTATCACATCGGTAGGCGAGATGCACTTTGAGGAATACTTTGTGCAGCGGCGCGCGGCGGATGAAGTGTTGGCAGTACGATCGGTAGGAATTGCGGAGGCCAGGCCGGCACCGGGCGTGTTGGAGGCGATCGTCGAAGCGGAGGCAATCCTGCTTGCGCCGAGCAATCCGATCGTTAGCATCGGCCCGATTATCGGTATCCCTGGCGTGCGCGCGGCGCTGCGCGAAACGAGTGCGCCAATTGTCGCCGTTAGCCCAATTGTGGGTGGCGCGGCGATCAAAGGGCCAGCGGTGCCGCTGATGCGCGCGAGTGGCGTGGAGCCGACCGCGCTAGGGATTGCAGGGCACTATGCTGATTTTCTCGACGTATTGGTGATCGATACTGTCGATGCGGCGCTGGCCCCGGCGATCGAAGCACTAGGCGTGCGCGCCGTTGTCACCGATACGATTATGCACGGCGCGGCGGAGAAAGCGGCGCTGGCCAGAGTAGCGCTTGCGGCAGCGCGCGCGGTATGAAGTGGGTGCATAGCGGATATAGTTGATTGTTCACCACATGCGTGATCTGTGATTTGTAGTCCGCGTACTAAATGGATCTTGACACGCAGCTCTATCGATGATACGTTTATACCAATAGAATAACAACGTTATTTTACAGGAACAGCGTTTATGCAAACCTACAGCGCCCAGCGCGATCAGAATCAGGAGCAGCTGCGGCGCACGGTGGTAGCCGCTGCTGAGCGGGTGCTGCTCGAACACAGCGCCGAGGCGGTGACAGTGCGGCGCATTGCGCAGCAGCTCGATTGCTCGACGACGGTTATCTACAATCTGTTCGGCAGCAAAGATGGTTTAGCGAACGCGCTATACCAGGAGGGCTGCCGCCTTTTGCAGGCGTCGCTGTCCGCTGTAGTGCCGCACGAGGATCCGCATCAGTACCTGCGCGAACTAGGCTGGGCGTTCTGGGGTTTCGCGCACCAGCACCGCCAGTATTTCTTACTGATGTTCGGTGGTGCATTGCCCCAATTCAAGCCCGATCCGGCGAGTATTCAGGATGTCGCCACCGCGATAGGCCTGCTCGTCGCGGTGCTCGAAGGGTATCGTATGGCTGGTACCTTGAAGATCGATGATAGCGCAGCGACAGCAACAATGCTCTGGGCTGCGCTCCATGGCGTTATTCATCTTAGTTTCGCGGGCCATTTACACGATGCCCAAACAGCACGCGCGATCTATGCGCGCACGATCGATACGCTGATCGACGCTCTTGCTCGTTCGTAGGGCAATTGCAAATTGTAGATTGTGCTGATCGCACTCAAGGCGGTCGACATGTTTGCAATGCTCACAATGACGCCTGAAACTGCCATCTTTTGGTCTTGGAAAAACACTGTTATAGGAAGGAAACAATATTATGAGAAGCACGAACAATCACGTCCGCTACCAGGGGAAGACCGTCTTGGTGACAGGTGCTTCATCGGGGATCGGCGCGGCCTTCGCTCGCGAGCTTGCCAGCCGAGGGATGCACCTGATTCTTGTGGCGCGCAGCGTCGACCGACTGAACACGCTGGCCGCCGAACTTGGCGAGCGCCATTGTACGCAGGTGACGGTGCTTCCCGCTGATCTTAGCGCAGAACACGCTGCGGCGAATGTCTATGCTGAGGTAGCGCGGCGCGGCTTGCACGTCGATATGTTGATCAACAATGCGGGCTTTGCTAACCACGGCAATTTTGAGGCGATCAGCACAGTGCGTGATCATCAGCAGATAATGGTAAATGTGGCGGCGCTGGTGGAGCTGACGCATCTCTTTGTGCCAGCTATGCTGGACGCCGGGGGCGGCGCTGTGATCAATATTGCCTCGACGGTCGCCTTTCAGCCAGTGCCTTTTATGGCCGTGTACGGTGCCAGCAAAGCCTTCGTGACCTCCTTCTCGGCGGCACTCGCGCAGGAATATCGCTCGCGCGGGCTACGTGTCTTGGCGCTCTGCCCCGGTGCAACGGCAACGGGTTTCTTCGATGTCGTTGGCACCGACGCGATCGCGCTCGGTCGCAAGCGCAGCCCAGAGCAGGTTGTGAGCAGCGGTTTGCGAGCGCTTGAGCGGGGGCGCAGCGTGGTGATCGATGGTCCGGTGAACACGCTGGTCGCGGTGGTGGCAAAGCGACTACCCTTCGGTCTGGCTGCGCGCCTGGCAGCCAGGATTACACTCGTAGATGCTGTGGAGCTAGCTGCGCCAAAAGGAGGCCATCGGTGAATCGCCAAGTTTTGATCACGCGCCCCGGTGATCTGGAGGTGCTAAAGCTGGTTGATCGCCCGCTGCAGGAGCCAAGGCCCCAGCAGGTGCGTGTGCCGTGTGTTAGCCGCAGGTGTTGCCTACGCCGATATTCTCATGCGCAAGGGTGCTTACCCTGGTGCGCCACGTATGCCTTTTGTGCCGGGCTTCGATATTGTTGGCACCGTAGACGCGCTTGGCTCGGCGGTACGCGACTTCACGATCGGCCAGCGAGTGGCGGCGTTGACCACGACCGGTGGCTACAGCAAGTACATTTCGCTTTTGGCGACCGACTTGATCCCAGTCCCCGCCGCTCTCGATCCGGCTGAGGCGGTGAGCGTGCTGCTCAACTATGTTACGGCGTATCAGTTGCTGCACCGTGAGGCGCAGGTACAATCAGGGCAGCGTGTGCTGGTGCATGGAGCGGCGGGTGGTGTTGGCAGTGCGCTGCTAGAGCTGGGTCGTCTGGCAGGGCTGACGATCTACGGGACGGCTTCGCGCAGCAAGCACGATCTAGTGGCAACCTTGGGGGCGACGCCGATCGACTATCGCAACGAGGATGTGCTACGCCGTGTGCTTGCGCTAACCGGCGATGGTGTCGACGCGGTCTTCGACGGGGTCGGCGGTGTAAGCTTCAGCCGATCTTATCGTATGCTGCGCCCAGGTGGCAAGCTCATCGCCTATGGTGTCGGGCCTGCGGTATCGCAGAGTCGCGTCCCGCTCATGGGCGTAGCGTCTTCGCTCGTGCGGCTGCTGCTGTTGCGCCTGATGCCAGATGGTCGACGAGTTTCATTTTATTTGATCAATCGCGTGCGTCAGCAGCACCCCGAGTGGTTTCAGACGGATGTAGCAGCGCTCTTCACTCACCTGGAGCGGGATGAGATCCGGCCGATTGTTTCGGCACGGCTGCCGCTTGAGGAAGCAGCGCAGGCCCAGACGATGCTTGAAAACGGCGAGAGTCGTGGCAAAATCGTGCTTCTGCCTAATTCGTGGTAGCATACCGAAGATCAAGGGTGTCAGCGTGTCACCCCGTTCTTTGATAAGATCCGCATCTATGCAAACCCACGTAGTGATTCCGGTCAAAAACTTGGCGCAAGCTAAGAGTAGGCTATCCACAGCGCTCGACGCTGTCGAGCGGCGCGCGCTGGTGCTGGAGATGCTGGGGCGGATGCTGCATTTACTATTAGGGATGCGGCGGCACGGGAGCGATCGCCGAGGTCTGGGTGTTGACCAGCGACGCGCAGGTGCGCGCTTTTGCCGAGCAGCGCGGGGCGCGGTGTATGCTGGATGCTGCTGGCTCGACGTGAACGGGGCGTTGGACAGCACGGGCCACGCTGCGCC
>JAAUTF010000595.1 GCA_012031775.1 Candidatus Altimarinota bacterium
TTGGTGGTGCCGCAAGTAAGGTGACACTTATCCTAACGAGTGGGCAGCTCGTCTACGAGGTGCGCACGGTCGATGGTGCGCTTGCCGAGGTCGATCCAACTCATGGTGGCGTTCGGCCCCTCCAATAGCAGCGCCGGAACCTGTCACGCACACCCCTCGCCAGCCCGGTGCGGCAGTGCGATGTCTTGCAAAGTGTTGCCCTGCGCATCGATGGTTCGTAAGTGGCACGGCTCTACAACTCGGTTGATCGCGACGGCAAAAAGCCTCCCCACTTGGGGCTGTCGCGATAGGTCTGGCCATCGACAAACGTAACCTCCACCGATGCAATCGCCGGGTCGCGCACATGGCCGTGGACGACGCTATGCGCGTAGCTTGGCCCGCTACCGAAGCCATAACCATAGAGCAATGGGCCGGGCGGCGGTGCCCCCGGTTGTGCCTGGGCAGGGGCGGCGCTTTTATGCCCGGTTGCGGGAAAGCCGAACTGGTAAATCATCGAAAACCCATCGACCCGATAGACAACGCGCTGGTCATCGATGCAATTGGCACTGTACAACAGCCCTAGCCCATCGGGTAATGGTCGATTCGCCCCGCGATAGCTGCCCCATTGCAATGATCCAATGCCATCGCAGGCGGAAAGCATAGTGAAAGCGTGCCCGATCAAACTATGCCGGGTGAGGGTCGAGAACAGAAACAAGAACAGGATACACACGACTGGCAGTATCATACAACCGCGTATGACATAAAGAAACGTTTTGTTTTGCCCCATAGTGTACCAGACTCAATCTGCAATCTGCAATCGCCCTGTGTCATAGGAATCACAAAGCCCACCGCAGTAGCGAGCGAGCTACACTGTTCGGTGGGCTTCAAGGTGCAACAAAGATGTGGCGGGGAGGGAGAGATTCGAACTCTCGAAGGTTTCAGGCCTTACTCGTTTTCGAGACGAGCACGTTCAACCGCTCCGTCACCTCCCCGTGAATCGCCTCTTATTATACGCAGCATAACCAAATAATGCAAATACGATAAGAGCGAAGGCTGGTGATCGTACACGTGGCCGCGTGTACCACCACCAGCTTTTGCACAAACCACAACGCAGTTAAACTGCTTCCTCAAATTTGGTATCATACGTATCGTCTGGGCTAGTTGTGAGGAGAGTGTTTTGATGGTAAAGTTCGTGAAGCGCGCGCTGCTCTGCGCCGCCTGCCTGATTGTCTTTGTCTCCTGTAGCTCCGAGGCGCGTGTAGCGACGCCGACACCTATTCCGCTGCCGAGTGCAACTTTAGCTCCTACGGCGACGTCGCAACCAACGCCGTCGCCATCGCCGAGTGCGACATCAGTGCCGAGCCCCACGCCAGATCCGTTCATTGGGGCGAACGAAGTCTTTCGCGATACCTTCGACGATAACCGCAATAACTGGTTCACCGGCACGCTCAACGCGATCGAGACTGATACCATCGACGGCGGGGTGTTTAAAGTGCGCTGGGCTGGCAAAGGCACATCGTACGAGCTCTATGAGGCGCGCGAGTTCACCGATTTTATCGCCAGTGCCGATTGCCTTATCTACGCGGGTGACCGCGATGGCAGTTGCGGTTTGCTCTTCAACCACCGCGAAGATAGCGGCTTCTATAAGTTTGAGGTGTTTGTCGATTACTTCCGCGTCTTTGTTGTCAGCGGCAGCGACGAGCCGCAGCTGCTGGCCGAAGGGCCGGTCGGCGATCTGGTCAGGCCAGGGATGCCGTACACCGTGCGTGTCGTGCGCGACGGATCGCGCATCGCTGTGGCTATCGCCGGTACCACTGTGGCCGAATTGACAGATACAACCTACATCGGCGGCAAGATCGGCATCTCGACGAACTGCTACGCTGTTGAGGGCGATGTCGAAGTGTGGCTAGATAATTTCACTCTATGGGAGCTATAAGGAGCGAGACGGTGTGCCGTGTCGACAGTGCTAACACGGCACACCGTCTCGCTCTTGGCCGTATTACCCATAAGGAGTACGACTATGCAAAAAGCAATCGCCGGGCCTGGCCGCACCCTGGCCCTGGAGCATTGGTGAGCGCGGCAGCGTTCAGCGCGCTGCTGCTGACGATTATCCCCTGGTTCTGGCCGCTCGCCTACCCGTTGCGGCTGCTGACGACGCTGATCCACGAGCTGGGCCATGGCCTGGCAGCACTGCTCACCGGCGGTCGTTTTGTGCGCTTCGTCGTTTTCGCCGATGGTTCCGGCCTGGCCTTTACCGCTGGCGGCTGGCGCTGGCTGATCATTCCGGCTGGTTATATCGGTGTTGCGCTGTGTGCCACCGCGTTGATTATGCTCGGTCGTAATGTGCGCAGCAGCCACCGAACTCTGCTGGTGCTCGGCGCTGTTATCGCGCTCTGTACCCTGTTCTTCGGCGTGCCGACCATCTTTAGTGCTCAGATGCTCGCGGGCCTGCTCACCGTTTTCTCTGGTTTGTTGATGGGCTGTCTGCTCGTCTGGGCTGGCTTGCGTGCCGGTCAAGCGCTTGCCGTCTACCTGGTGAACTTGCTCGCCTTTTATCTCGGTCTGAGCGCCTTCTCCGATATCGCAACGCTGGTTGCGCTCTCTACCGACGGTCGCCCGCAGCAGACTGATGCCGAAGCTATGGCCCAGGTGACCTTTCTGCCAGCGGCGCTCTGGGCCGTTGCCTGGGGGGTGCTCGCCGCCCTGCTGCTCGGCAGTGCGCTGTGGGCTACCTGGGTTCGTCCATGGCTGCGCGGGCGTTAAGAAGGTGTGTCGTACCACGGAGTTCACCCATGCCGCTTCGCTCTACTCGCCCGCATCGCCTCTGGTACTGGCTGACGCTCTTGCTCACCGGCTGTGCCGCAATCCCGCCGCTGCCGAACGAAAAACCGGCCTTGCCGCCACCGCCCACGCTCGTGGCGCTCACCCGCCTGGCAGGTAGCCCGCTCTCGTCACCGCTTCGCCCGATAACTCTCACCACTGCGCCACGCCTTGCGCTGCGTGCAACGCTGGGTCGCGGTGCGCTACGTACGGCGGCCTGGCTCAACGATGGTGCGCTCGTGGCCGCTACTGCCCTTGGCTTGCTGCGCTACGATCTTCAGAGCGCAGCGTTCAGCGCATACCGTGGCCCCTAACCTGCGCTAACCTCGATTACGCGCTTTCGCCGCCGACAATCACGGTCGATGTTATCGATCTTACGAGCGGCCAGGTAGTTCAGACACTGCGCGGCCTGCGTTATGCGCCCGAAGAAATCCGCTTCGCCGCTGTTGGCTTGCTGGTGCGCGAGAGCGGCGGTGCAACCAGCCTGTGGGATCTCGCCACTGGTCGGCGGCAGCGCGACCTGGGCACCTTCAGCGCAGCGCGGTTTCGCCTGACGGCCAGCAGCTCGCCGCGCTCGACGGCAGTGCGCTCCGGCGCTGGGATTTGGCGACTGCGCACGAACTTCCTGGGCTGCCGACCTCGCCTGAGGCGCAGGCTATCTTGAGCAGCGATTATTTCGTCCAGCTGGCCTTCGCGCCGGATGGCACACGGCTGCTGGCGAACAGTGCCGTCGGTCTGGCGATCTGGGAGCTGGCAGACCAGGCTGGTGCGCCACTGGTGGAATTTTTCAGCAACCCGCTGCGCCAACTCGCCTTCTCTCCCGACGGCAGCGCACTCGTCACCGCCGGCAGGGCGGACACGCAGCTCTGGGATCTTGCCGTCGGCGACGTGCGCTGGCGGCAGCAAGCTCTAGGCCCCGCCGTTTATTTTGATTCTTAAAATTTTGTAAATGCAAGGCTTTAAACCATTCACGCTGCTAGATGTCGAGTCGGAGGATGGGCAAATTATTCGGCGAGGTTTGGTTTCTCTTATTGCGCCAGTGCCGGGCACCGACGCTAGTTAACACGAAGCGATAGGGAGATGGGGAGGCAGGAGTTAGCAGAACGGCCAGCCACTGGCCGTTCTGCTAACTCCTGCCTTCTGCCTTCTCTACAAATTAACCCCACCGCGCGCCTGAATATCCGGCTACTTGCGTGCAGCACGGCGAGCACAGCGGCTGCGGCGGGCTCGTCGAGTGTGAGTAACCATCATGGCTTGCTCGCGTGGGGCCAGGCGGCCCACATACATCCCGG
>JAAUTF010000596.1 GCA_012031775.1 Candidatus Altimarinota bacterium
AATGCCGCTCTGCACTGGTGCTGAACGCCTGCGCGAGAACGGCGAAAAGCTGCACGCCACCCAGAAGCCCGAGGCCTTGCTCTACCGTGTTCTCCTCGCTAGCTCCAACCCCGGCGACATCGTGCTCGATCCGTTTTTTGGCACCGGCACCACCGGCGCAGTCGCACGTCGCCTCAACCGTCGTTATATCGGCATCGAGCAAGACCTGCGCTACGTTCAGGCCGCCACCACGCGTATTGCCGCTGTGCAGCCGCTCGCTGGCGACGATGAAGTTTTTGGGCGGCTGAACATTGGGCGCAACGCGCCACGCGTGCGCTTCGGCGCGTTGCTCGAACATGGCCTGTTGCTGCCCGGTCAGTTCCTCTACTTCGACCGTCACAGCGAGCTGCGTGCGACCGTGCTCGCCGATGGTTCCTTGCGCAGTGCAAGTGGCGAGCGCGGCTCCATCCACCAGCTCGGCGCACACTACGCCAACGCTCCCGCCTGCAACGGCTGGGAGCGCTGGTACTTCCAAAACGACCGTGGCGAACTCCAGGTTGTCGACACCCTGCGCGAGCAGCTGCGTCGCCTGTCGTCGGCACAGTGACAGCTTTCACTCTTGGCGGTGAAAGCTATGCCGCCATGTCATTCCGAACGAAGTGAGGAATGACATGGCGGCATAACTGTAGCGCTGTGCCGACGGTTACCCCATCATTCGTGCGCCAGCGCCCAATGCTCTGGTGCGCGCCAGAGGCCAGAAAGCGTCAGCTCACGAATGTAGAGCAGCTCCTTCGGCAACTTATCGTAGAGCCTGATAAACAGCTCATCGTGCGACAGGATCTCCTGCTTCCACACATCGCGGTCTACCGTCATCAGCTGCTCGAACTCCTCACGCGTGAAGTCCGAGCCGCGCCAGTCCAGATCTTCGTAGCGTGGCATCCAGCCCAATGGGCTCTCGATACTCACCGCACGCCCGTGTGCCCGCTCGACGATCCACTTCAGCACGCGCATGTTCTCGCCGAAGCCCGGCCAGATAAAATTACCTTGCGCGTCGGTGCGGAACCAGTTGACGTTAAAGATACGCGGTGGGTTCGGCAGCCGTCGCCCGAAGTTCAGCCAGTGGTTGAAGTAGTCGGCCATGTGATAGCCACAGAAGGGCAGCATCGCGAACGGGTCGCGCCGCACCTGGCCCAGTGTTCCCGCTGCCGCCGCCGTCATCTCCGAACCCATCGTTGCCGCGCCGTACACGCCATAGACCCAGTTAAACGCCTGGTACACCAGTGGCACCACGCCGCTGCGCCGCCCGCCGAAGATAAAGGCCGCGATCGGCACGCCCTGTGGGTCTTCAAAGGCCGGGTCGATCGAGGGGCACTGGCTGATCGGTGCCGTGAAACGCGCGTTTGCGTGGGCTGCTTTGCGCCCGCAGTCCGGCGTCCAGTCTTTGCCCGTCCAATCGATCAGGTGCGCCGGTGGCTGTTTGGTCATACCCTCCCACCAGACATCGCCATCGTCGGTGAGTGCCACATTGGTGAAGATCGTATTCTCCGTGATCGAAGCCATGGCGTTGGGGTTTGAGCGCTCTGAGGTGCCGGGAGCCACGCCGAAGAAGCCGTTCTCGGGGTTGATCGCGTGGATCTTGCCATCGGCACCGGCCTTGATCCAGGCGATGTCGTCGCCCACCGTTGTCACCTTCCAGCCCTCGTCGCTGAAGGTCGTCGGCGGGATGAGCATCGCGAAATTCGTTTTGCCGCAGGCGCTGGGGAAGGCGGCGGCTACATAGGTCTTCTCGCCCTGGGGGCTTTCAACGCCCAGAATGAGCATATGCTCGGCCAACCAACCTTCGTCGCGCGCTAGCACCGAGGCGATGCGTAGCGCGAAGCACTTTTTGCCGAGCAGCGCATTGCCGCCGTAGCCCGAGCCATACGACCAGATCGCGCGCTCTTCGGGGAAGTGAACGATATATTTTTCGTTGGGGTTGCAGGGCCACGGCACATCGGCCTGCCCCGGTTCAAGCGGCATACCCACCGAGTGCAAACAGGGCACAAAGTTCCCATCCGGGCCTAGCACATCGAGAACTTTGCGCCCCATACGCGTCATAATCTGCATGTTCACCGCGACATAGGGCGAGTCCGAAAGCTCCACCCCGATATGCGCGATATGCGAGCCGAGCGGCCCATGCTGAAGGGGATGACATACATGGTGCGCCCGCGCATGCTGCCGTCGAAGAGCCGATGCAATGTCTTCTTCATCTCGGCCGGGTGCATCCAGTTATTTGTTGGCCCAGCGTCGTTGGGGTTTAGGCTACAAATGTAGGTGCGGTCTTCCACTCGCGCCACATCGCTCGTCTCTGAGCGCGCCAGAAAACTGTTTGGGCGCTTGGCTGGGTTCAGCCGGATGAAGGTGCCGGCCTCGACCATCTGATTGCAGAGGTCGTCGTATTCTTCTTGTGAGCCATTACACCAATGTACAGCATCTGGCTTGCAGAGCGCGACCATCTCTTCAACCCAGGCGCGTAACTTCGTGTGTTGAACATATGCCGGAACGTTCATTGTGCCCTCCATCAGCCTATTGCACCGCTGCAACGACGGGTGTAGCTCGGCGCTTTTGCCTCTTTATTCCTGGTTATAGTACCATAGTGCTCAGGCACCATCGAGTGAGAAGTTACATCTAATGGTGGAGCTCTCACAACTTGCTTTCACCTGCGGTCGTTGTTATAATTTGCGTAGAATGACACAAAGAACGTGGGCTGTGACCAGGAAAAGTAGGCGGAAGCGCGCTGCCAGAGAATGTGGGCCATTGGCTGGAAGCCCGCGTCTGTGTCGCCCCGCCGAAGGTCGCCTGTGAGCCGATGGTAGAACGCGTATGTGCTACTAGATCCATCCGGGTGCGCCCGTTAACGCGCGAAAGTTACAGGTGAGAGGTTACAGGGGGCAATGAGCGCGTAGCCCACTCTGGCCCTGGCTTCTCGCCTGATGACGTGAGGGAAGCACCCTTGGTGCTTCTGAATCGGGGTGGTACCACGACGGGGTTCTTTCAGCCCGCTCGTCCCTGCATAACTGCAGTGGCGGGCGGGCTTTTTGTTTTTGGCGAATCGCCGCTAGGCAAGAAATCCTTGTCTTCAAGCTCGGCTATTCAACTACGGCGCTCGCCACTAGATAGAGCTTATCGTCGAGGTAGACGGTATAGGTGTAGGTGCCACGGGGGCAAAATTGCCGCGTTGTCACAGCCCGTCGAGGTCGTTGGGCGCAGACAGTAGACGGCTAAGCGCCCACCTTCGTCGGGGGCGATCGTCACGAGTGTGCTGCGCTCCTCGCGCCCGTCGGGAAAGGTCAGCACTCGTTGCAGTGCGAAGTTGTCGGCGTTGGCATAGGTTGTTTCGATATACAGCTTGCGCAGCCCATAGGCGAAACGATCGCCGGGCTCGATCAGTTCAAAGGTTTCCTGGTTAAAGCCGCTGCCGAAACGCACCGCTACCGCCGGGCCAGTGTTCACAAAGGGCAGATACACGCGCTCCTCGACGGGTGGCTCGTCTTGCGCAAGCGCTGGCTGCATCGTTTGGGTCGGCTGGGGCAATATGGCAAGCTCGACGGTCGCCGGACTCTCACGGTGCGCCGCCGTGGCTGTCGAGAGCACAAGCAGCAGAACGGAGCTACCGATGAGCCAGTGGAACATTCGTAAGCGCATGTTCTGTCGATCCTATCTTCAAAAGGCAGTATGGTACGCGCCGCCGATTATACGCTACTTATCCGTGTGTCGTGCCGTTGTAAAGACCTGAACCAAGAACCAACCTTCGGCACAAATAAGGATCACGCTAATCTGCAATCTGTAATCAATAAGGAGCAAACAAGCTATGACCACGGAACCAACTCTTTCCGAGCGCCCTGCTGAGATGGCCAAGGCCTACGAGCCGGGCCAGGTTGAGCTGCGGCTGTACCGCTGGTGGGAGGCATGCGGCTTCTTCGCCCCGCGTGTGGATGCGCCCAACGCGCCCTTTGTGATCAGCATCCCGCCGCCCAACGTCACCGGCGAGCTGCACCTCGGCCATGCTATGTTTGTGACGATCGAGGATATCATGATTCGCTGGCGGCGTACTGCAGGCTATAA
>JAAUTF010000597.1 GCA_012031775.1 Candidatus Altimarinota bacterium
CGCGCCGCTCTGCAGCTCCCTGTAAGGCCACTGTTGCATCAAAGTGCTCGTACAACACCAGCGACGCGCCGCTGAACAAGGTGCCGTGCAGCCCTACGCCCAGGCCGTGAATATGGAAGAGTGGCAGCGTAAGCAGCAGGCAGTCAGCGTGCGTCCAGTGCCAGGCCTGAGTTACCGCTGCACTATTTGCCGCCAAATTGCGCTGCAGCAACACCGCCCCCTTGGCGCGGCCCGTCGTGCCCGAGGTATAGGCTAGCAAAGCCACTTCGTCGCCTTTTGGCAGTATAATCGGCGGTTCTGGCCCAGCAAAGGGCGCAGCCCTGATCACGCGCCAGCCGCCGCCGTCCGCAGTTCTCGGTTCTGCGCTCTCGGTTCTGCGCTCTCGGTTCTGCGCTCTCGACTCGCTGAAGTCGTCCTGTCGTCCCGTCGTTCCCTCGTTCCGTGGTTCGTCGTTCGTCGTTCTCGGTTCAGTAATCCGCTCAAGTTCAGCCGCCCCGTGTGCATCGCTCACCACCACAAATGCGCCTGAGTCGTTGAGGATATGGCGTAGCTCGTTCTGGCGATACTGCGTATTGACAAGCACTGCCGCTGCACCCGCCAGCTGAATGCCCAGGTAGGCCGCGATAAAGGTCACACTGTTCGGCAGAAAGAGCGCCACGCGGTCGCCACGGGCTACACCCTGGTCTTGCAGCACAGCGGCCCACGCTAGCGCCCGCTGGCGCAGTTCGCCGTAGCTCAGCGACTCACCGGCAAAACGAACGCACACCCGCTCAGGTGTGCGCTCGCTGTGATCAAGAAACGCCTGTACGATCGACATACCGCAAACAAGGTGGCGGGGCCGGTCGTGTTACCACGACTTGCCCTGCCAGACCCCTCCTACTTGTCGCGTTTGCTGTCGCCAAGTGCGGCCTGTGCCGCCGAAAGGCGCGCGATCGGCACGCGGTAAGGTGAGCAGCTCACGTAGTTAAGCCCGGTGGCGTAGAAGAACTGCACGCTGGCCGGATCGCCGCCGTGCTCGCCGCAGATACCAACCTTGAGATTCGCCCTGGTGCTACGCCCGCGCTCAGTGCCTATCTGCACCAGCTGGCCCACACCTTTCTGATCGATGGTCTGGAAAGGATCGTCGGCCATAATTTTCTTCTCGACATAAGCCGGTAAGAAGCGTCCCGCGTCGTCACGGCTCAGGCCTAGCGTCGTCTGCGTGAGGTCGTTAGTGCCAAAGCTGAAGAACTCCGCCACCTCGGCGATCTCGTCTGCCACCAGGGCGGCGCGCGGCAGTTCGATCATGGTACCGACCAAATAGTCGACCTTCACACCGGTTTGGGCCTCGACCTCACCAGCCACGCGGCGCACCACTTGTTCCTGCAGCTTCAACTCGTTGATGCTGCCGACGAGCGGGATCATCACCTCGGGGTACACCACAATACCTTCGCGCTGCACCTTGGCGGCGGCCTTAAAGATCGCGCGCGCCTGCATCTCAGTGATCTCGGGGTAGATAATGCCCAGGCGGCAGCCGCGGAAGCCAAGCATGGGGTTCGCCTCGCTCAGATTCTCCACACGCGCCTTGATCTTCTCGGCGGGCACACCGAGCTTGGCTGCCAGCGCGGCGATCTCCGCATCTTCGTGCGGCAGGAACTCGTGCAGCGGCGGGTCGAGCGTACGGATCGTCACCGGCAGCCCGGCCATCGCGCGGAACAGGCCCTCGAAGTCGCCCTCTTGCAGCGGCTCGATCTTGGCCAGCGCCTTGCGCCGATCATCCTCGGTATCGGCGAGGATCATCTCGCGTACGGCATCGATACGGTCGCCCTCGAAAAACATATGCTCGGTACGGCACAGCCCGATGCCCTCGGCACCGAAGCCGCGCGCCACTTCGGCGTCGCGTGGGATGTCGGCGTTGGCGCGCACTCCGATTGTGCGGAATGCATCGGCCCAGCTCATCAGTGTGGCGAAATCGCCCGAAAGCGCGGGCTGTACCGTCGGCAGCTGGCCCGCGAAGACTTCGCCAGTGCCGCCATCGAGTGTCACCCAATCGCCCTTCGTGATCGTCGTGCCGTTCACCGTCACCGCCTGGTTCGCGTAGCTCACGCGTAAATCGCTCGCTCCAGCCACGCAAGGTTTGCCCATACCGCGTGCTACCACGGCTGCATGGGATGTCATTCCTCCACGAGCCGTCAAGATCGCCTGCGCGGCGACCATGCCGTGAAAGTCTTCGGGTGCAGTCTCGACGCGAATCAAAATCACCTGCTCACCTGCGTGCGCCAGCTGCTCGGCCTCGTCGGGGTCGAAGACCGCTTTGCCGCTGGCAGCACCTGGCGAGGCGGGCAGGCCGCTCGTCAGCGCGCTGATATTTTTTCGTGCTGCCGGGTCGATCATCGGGTGCAGCAGCTGATCGAGCGCTGCCGGTTCGACGCGCTGCACGGCGGTGGCGCGGTCGATCATGCCCTCGTTGGCCAGGTCGACAGCGATCTTCACCGCAGCGGCCCCAGTGCGTTTGCCGTTGCGTGTTTGCAGCATCCAGAGCTTGCCGCGCTCGATGGTGAACTCTACGTCCTGCACATCCTTGTAGTGGCGCTCGAGCTGCTTGGCGATCGTGGCAAATTGGGCATAAACATCGGGCATATGCTCTTTGAGCTTGCTGATCGGCTGCGGCGTGCGCACACCGGCCACGACATCCTCACCCTGCGCGTTCACCAGATACTCGCCGAAGATCTCTGGGTCGCCGGTGGATGGGTTGCGAGTGAAGGCCACGCCGGTGGCGCTGTCGCTGCCCATGTTGCCAAAAACCATGGCCTGTACGTTCACGCCAGTGCCAAGGCTGTCGGCAATCTTATTGATGCGGCGGTAGTCGATCGCGCGGCGCCCGTTCCACGAATTGAAAACAGCAGCGATCGCCATCTCCAGTTGCTTATACGGATCGTCGGGGAAATCGAGGCCCTTCTCGTGTTTGATAATCTGTTTAAAGCGCTCGGCTATCTGCGTGAGTTCATCAGCGCTCAAGTCGGTGTCTAATCGCGTCTCACCCTTCACCTCGTCCATCACATGCTCGAATTTATCGCCCTCGACGCCGAGCACAATTTTGCCGAACAGTTGCACAAAGCGCCGATAGGCGTCGGCGGCAAAACGCGGGTTATCGGTCAGCTTCGCCAGACCTTCCCGCGTCGTGGCGTTCAGGCCGAGGTTCAGCACGGTGTCCATCATGCCAGGCATAGAGAACTTAGCACCCGAGCGAACCGAGACCAGCAGCGGGTTGGCTGCATCGCCGAACTTCTTGCCCGTCTGGCCTTCGAGATCTTTCAGTGCTGCTTGCACCTGATCCCATAGCTCGGTGGGGAACTGCTTGCCATCGGCATAATACTGATTACAGGCGTCGGTGGTGATCGTAAAACCGGGGGGGACAGGTACGCCAGTGCGGGTCATCTCAGCTACACCCGCACCCTTGCCGCCGAGCAGATCGCGCATCGTCGCGTCGCCCTCGCGGAAGAGGTACACCCATTTGGTCGTCATCGTTGTCTCCTGTTATTATAGCTCACAAAGAACCCAACGGCCCTTCACAACAACAAGGGGTTTAGCGCAGCGCAACGCGGCGAGCGGCCTCTTCATCGAGGAAAGCAGATGGGCTCTAAGCTGCCTCAACTATACGTCACAAGAAGGGAGATGTCAAAGCGAGGAGTCAGCATTCAGGAGTAAGAATTCAGAAGTTGGGATGCCTACATTCGCTCTCGCCCGGCCTTCTGATTCCTGGCTCCTGAAACCAGCATGCCCGGCCTTCTGACTCCTGACTCCTGTTTGCTGAATTCTGCCCTACACCCGTGCCAGAATCCACGCCCGCAGCCGCTCGTCGCGCGGCGAGTGCGTATCGAGCACCAGGTGTGTGAAGGCGCGCAGCTCGGCGGGCGTGGCGCGCAAGGGCTGGTCGTTGCGTTCGAGGAAGAGCCGCAGCGCGCTGGCGGCGATGCGTTTGTTGCCGTCGTAAAAGGGGTGGTTGGCGATCAGCAGAAAGACCAGTGCGGCGGCTTTGTCGATCAATGTGGGGAAGGCTTCCTGGCCAAAAGCGCCCTGAAACGGCGTCGTCAGG
>JAAUTF010000598.1 GCA_012031775.1 Candidatus Altimarinota bacterium
CTAGTCCGCAGTCGCCGCTGCTACGCTGCGCGGCTACGGCGGGCGCTACGCGCAATGGGCCGCCGATCTTGGCACGCTGCTGAGAGAGGTGCCAGCGACGAGCGCTGGCCTGGACGCGCTTGATGGTGAAGTTGACCTCGGTTCGGATAGCGTCGGCGCAGCAGAAGGTAATGATACGATCGCCGCAGCCGATAGTGCCGATGCGATAACAACGCCAGCTGTCACACGCATCTTCATCTGGCACGAGGAATTTGTCGAGCGCGATCACGCATTAGCCCGCGCGCTGACGGAAGCGCTGCGCGCGGCAGGGCACCAGGTCTGGTGCGACGAGCCGATTGAGGCGGACGCAATCTGGCGCGAGCAAATGGAGCAAGCGCTTGATCAGGCCGAGCTTATCCTGGTGCTGCTGTCGCCCGAGAGCGCGGCGACCGAATGGACGGCGAAGGTAGTCGAACGCGCACGAGCGCGGCGCTACGATACGGCGCGCCCCGTGATCATCCCGATTTACCGTACCGATGGCGAATTCAGCGATCATCTTTACCCCGACATCAGCCCATTGCAGCTCAGGGCGAGCAACGAGGGTGATGATGCAATGCTCATCGCAGAGGTGCTGGGGCTGACGCGCTCCTTGCTGCAGGGCGATATCGATGTATTCGGCCAAGCTAGTGCTTCGGGAGCTGCACAGAATGATAAACAGTCTCCCGAAACGCAGCAGATCGTCGCATCTGGTCTGCCGGACACAAGCCAACTCGGAGCGCCGACGATTACTGCCGGTCTCGACCCACACTACTACATCGAGTGCGAGAGCGATAAAGCCTTGCAGCGGTCACTGGCAAGCGGCTACCGCACGCTCGCCATCGTCGGCAGCGTGGGCAGTGGCAAGACGCTGCTCGCGCGGCGGGCGCAGGCGTTGATGCAACAGCGCGGCGATCGAATCATTTTGTCGATATTGCGGCCTTGAGCGCAAATGAGACCGAGTCCTTTAATACGCTCTGTGCCTCGCTTGAAAAAGAAATCTTTCGCCGTCGCCCCGGCTTTGAGGAAATCCTCTACGAAAACGAAAGCCGCCGCACCGCCGGCTGGGATGTGCAGCAAATGCTGGCAGGTGCTTTGCTCGATGAGCTTGAATACGGCAGAATCGCCCTAATATTTGACAACATTGATCGGCTGCTAAACTTTGATTACAGCGACCGCTTTTTCGCCATGCTGCGCAACTGGCACCAAAACGTCAGCAGTTCTAACAATCTCCATTGGGGCAAACTTGCGCTGGTGCTCACCACGAGTACGCCGACAGCGCGCCTGATTCGTGAGCGGCGCATCTCGCCCTTCAATGTAGCGCACGAAATTCGTCTTGCGAGCTTCACGCGGACTGAACTACGGGAACTGAATGCACGCTACCGGCGTGTGCTGAACCAGTTGCAGCTGAACGAGTTCGCCGTGCTAAGCGAAGGCCAGCGCTACGTGGCGCAACAGGGGTTTGCTACTCTCTTCGCCGGTATGAGCTGGGGCGAACTCGTAGCTTCTGCCAGCAGTGCTGAGGGGCCATTTGGAGCCTTTCTCAATGAACTGCTGCACCTTGTGGAAGAGCAGCGCCTACTGGACGCGCTCGGGCGCGCTTCGGCGGGTGCAGCCCTTGCGGAGGATGAGTTCCAAGCCCTGCGCGATCTCGGCCTGCTTGGCGGCGAAGCCGCACAGCCACAGTTCGCGAACCGCATCTATCAGGATTTTGTTCGCACGCAGCTTCTCTTCAGCCCGAGCGCGCCACAAAACTCGGCGACGGCAGGCAACCCAGAGGAGTCGGCTGAGTCCTCGCCGTCTGAGCTACGCCCCGAACTGATCGGCTATTTCACCGTCGGCGGCCGCTGCGTAGCAACGCGCCGTCCTATGTGGAGCGTGTTGCCGATCGCCAGCTGCTGCGGGCAGCGTTGCTGGTTCGGGGAATACTGTATCAATTTTCGCGCCGCGCTATATGGGTAAATCGAGCCTGCTCGTGCATACCATAGATTCGGCTGCGTGCGCAGCGTGTGCACTCAGTGTACATCGATTTGCAAGGTATCGGCTTTGAAGAGTCTATCGACCAGTGGTTTCAAGCCTTTCTTGTCCAGATCGAATCAACACTGCGGCGGCAAATCGCCATTGATTCATTCTGGCAGAGTCTGGCAGAGCGTAGTGCCGCTGAGCGCGTGCTTGATTTTTTCAAGCGCTACGTGATGCCACAAGTGCGCGGCCAGCTCGTGCTCTTTATCGACGAAGCGGAGGCATTGCTTTCCACGCGCCTCGCGCCGGAGATCCGGGTGCAGTTTTTTGAAGCACTGCGCTTATTGGACAGTGAGCGCGAGTTATGCGTAGTGTTGAGCGGCTGCGCGCTGCGCAATTCGTTTCGCGAGCTACGGCGTCGCTCGCAGTTCACAAGCAACATCGTGCTCGACGACTTGCGCATCGAGGATTGCGCGCCGTTGCAAGCTGGCCTCGATCTAGCGCATCCGGGGCGCGGCGCAGCGCTGCTCGCCGCGATCTTCAGCTGGACGAGCGGCCACCCCTACCTCACCCAACAGCTCTGCGAGGCGGTGATCAACATCGCTGTGGCCGAGGACATCGAGCCGGTGATCGAGCAACTGGTGCGCCAGCACATCGGGCCTGATAGCGCTCCGCTCAGGTTTATCGATGACTTCATTCGCAACGCCGACGAGCGCGATGAGATGCTCAAACTGTATCAACAAATCCGGCAGGATACACCGACTCGCCTGACCTCGCGCTTGAACGCTGTTGAAAAGCTCCTCCTCTCTGGGCTAGTCTGTGAACGCGACACGCATTTCGTGGTCGCCAATCGCATCTTCCGCGAACACTTCGACGAGCGCTGGATTGCTTCATTTACCACGACCGGAGATGTGTTCGCTGACTATGAGCGCGCGTTGACACGATCAGAACAACAAATACGTATTTATTATCCAAACTCCGAGGAGGAGTTTGGTGTTCTAGAGCAACGTTTACGGCAAAGTTTTGAAAGGGCTCGACTTTATGGAGACAGTGATGATGTCAAGCGAGAGCGAACTCAAATCATCTCTGCGTTGAATGATCTCTGCCGCAGTCTGTTTGGCAAAGCCTTTACTGAACAATTGGATGAAACTTCGGTCGATTCTTCCTCTTCGACAGAGCAAGCATTTGTCAGTTACGAAGTGGCGCTAACGCGCCTATATGCAACGTTGCAGGTTGACCATCCACAGGCAGAGGCAGAATTTCTTGTTTTGGATCAACGATTGAGGTCGATTATTCGCCAGGTTCAACTTTATGGTGATACTGATACATACAGGAGTCAGCGGAGCGCGATCATAAGTGAGTTGAATAACTTGTGCCAGCGCACGATGGGTTCTCCTTTTCCAATCTAGGTGTTAGTTCTATGACGCATATTCTTCGTACACAAGCCCATTGTTACTACTCTTCTCCAGAGCATCTGGCGACCTGGTACGGCAAATACTGCTACATCTATGAAGGCCACGCCCGGCTCATACTTACCACCGTTGATCTACAGCTTCAGAATGGGCCTTTTTACACAAGCATCACCCTGCTTCAAATGCGCGGCCTTTTCGATCGGGCGTTTTTCGCGCTGGGCGAAGCCCATCACGCTGAAACACCTGCATTTGTATTACGAGACGGCGGCTGCGGCAAAACACCTCTTGCTCGTCCCTGCCAACCAGCCGCTCAGCCCGGTGTGGGTCACGAATGAGTTGGTCGATAGTTGGTATCTTTCGCTCCAGAATGCGGTGGCGCAGTTGCTTACCAAAGCGAGTGGTACGTAATGACTATCCAGATGATCTGTTTTCCATCGCAGGCGCACCCAATCGGCAGGTGCAATCTACAATCTGCACTCTGCAATCTACACTCTACACTCTACAATCACTTGAACTGGAGGAAACATGGACATCAAACGCAACGGTTCGCAGCCGTCCGGCAAAGGGCCGCCTGACTACTTTACCGGCACGGTGCGCGTCGATCCGCTGGTCGAGGCAACGCCTCCAGCGCGGGTGCGTGCGGCCAGCGTCACCTTCGAGCCCGGCGCGCGCACGGCGTGGCAT
>JAAUTF010000599.1 GCA_012031775.1 Candidatus Altimarinota bacterium
CGTGTGCATCGTCGTCGCGTCGCCGGCTGTGTTGTCGTCGTCGTCATCGTCGCTGTTATCGTCATCATCGTCGCTGTTATCGTCATCATCGTCGTCACGCAGTGGTGCGGGAGAAGCCGAGTTTTCGTGCGGCAGGCTTGAAGCCGCTGCCAGGGCCGATGGCGGAACAGACGCGAACGCCAACATCATGGCGAGCGCATGGTGAACGTCATCACAAAGCGAACAAACCGATTAACCATGGCTTCCTCCGGTCTTGCGCTTGCCGATACCCATCGGCAACTTACATACGGCGCATCTAGACAGAAGCCAGAAGCCCGGTTTCAGTACATAGCCCGTAGATCTCGTTTATATAAAATTTAAATAAACTTCCCCTAAAAGACAGCGATCGAGCAAATCATCCCAGCGTGAGGCGCTGAAGCTCCTGAATTCTGCATCCTGCGTTCTGACTTGTGCTGTAAGAGACAGCGATACTTGGGCGTGCGCCAACGATATCACTATGTAGACAGCACCAGATGTAGTGCAGAGTGGTCGAGGTCGCCGTGACCAGCGGCGAGAGATGCGCGTAGTGGGCAGCGACAGCGTCGAGCTGGGGGAGGGAGAGCCCGGCCTCAGCGGCGAGTTGCTGGGCCAGGCGCAGATCCTTAAGCTGAGTGTGGGCGCGCCCGCCAGGGATGTAGGCCCGCTCGATCATGCGCGTGCCGTGGAGTTGTAAGATTTTGGAGTCAGCAAAACCGCCGTGCAGTGCAGCCTGCATCAAGCGTGGGTCAATGCCACAGCCCTCGGCAAGCGCGACGGCCTCGGCGACAGCGGCGATCGTCAGGCCGACAATGAGTTGATTAATGGCCTTAACCGTGTGCCCCGCACCGGGCGGGCCGACATGCACAACATTACCGCCTAGAATAGCGAGTACCGGTTGAACTGCGGCAAGATCTGCGGTAGACCCGCCGGCCATAATCGCCAGCGTGCCCGCTGCTGCCCCTTCTGGCCCGCCAGAGACCGGTGCATCGACCCAGCCGATGCCGCGTTCTGCGAAGTTTGTGGCGTGTAGCCGTGAGCGACGCGGATCGGAGCTACCCATATCGAGCACGACCTGACCGGGGCGTAGCTGGGGCATCAATTCGCTCAAAACAGCATCGACCGCATTTGAGTCGGCGAGCATCAACAGGCAGATGTTGGCTTCAGCAACAGTAGTAAAATCGGGCAGTAAGGGCAGATCGCCGACGAGTTCAGCGGCCAGCGGCGAGCGATTCCAACCGCGCACATCGATACCGTTGGCGTGCAGTCGCTGGGCCATCGGGCGTCCCATCAGGCCCAGGCCGAAGAGAATAACGAGCATAAAAATGGTTCCTTGGGCTGCAGAGTTAGTTGCTGCGCGCGATGCTCTTCTCCAACAACCTGCGCATCCGTACCGTCGGGTTCGTCGTTTCGTAGGCGACATCGGCCCAGCGCAGTCGTGATCCTGCCGGTACGGCGTTGCGCATTCTAAGGCCGTGCGCTAATCCGATCGGAAGGCAATCGTTGGCCAACGAGTCGGCAGCGGGCGCAAGCGCGCCGTAGACGCAATAACCGCCTTCGCCGTCGAGCATCTCACCTTCCTGCAAATCGCGTTTGGCGATGGACACCACATCGCCGCGCCAGACCGTCGGTGTGCCGGTGGCCTCGCCACGTAATCCAACGCGCAGAACACTGATCGGCAGTTCTAGCCCGATCAGATGCGCGGGCCGATAGAGCGCGGTATAACGCCCGCTATCGTCGGTAACGAGGCCGTACTCGGCGAAACAACGTTTGACATATTCATCTGGCGCGACAAAGGTAACATAAACGCCCCAGCGCAAGTCGCGGAACACCGGCCGGCCATCGCGTTCGAGGCTGGAGACGACCTCGACGGTGCCGTGTTGGTTGAGCTGACCACCCGCTGCGATCGGGCGGCAGATATGGGCCAGATCGTCGACACCGCACGGCGGGAAGTGCAGACCATCGGGTTGCGGCCGCAGATCGGCGGCGTTGGCGACAGCCGCCATCTCGATCGCCGACTTGGTGCCGTCGAGGAAGGAATTAAACATCTGCGCATTGTAGTCGCCAGAGGCCACCTGCGCGTCGGTAAAGCCGTAGTGCTGCCAGACGGTGGCAGGTGTGCTTTGATGATAGCTGGGCAGATAACGTGTGCCCTTACCGGCGCAGACGACATCGAAGCCACAGCGCGCGCCCATTCGACCTGCTCGCAGATCAGGGCTGGCTGATCGCCGTAAGCGAGCGAGTAGACAAGGCCCGCCTCAGCAGCACGGCGTGCGAGCACCGGCCCGGCGAGCGCGTCGGCCTCGACATTGACCATAACTAGGTGTTTACCGTAGTCGATGGCGAGCAAGGCGTGAGCGATACCGGCGGCAGGAACACCTGTCGCCTCGACTAACACATCGAGGCCGTGGGCAGCGATCAGGGCGGGGCCGTCGTCGCTGATAAAGGTTGTACCTGTTTTGAGCGCATCGGCGAGGCTGGTGGCGGCAAACTGCTCTTCAGGCCAGCCAGCACGCAGCAGTGATTGGCGGGCGCGGTCGGGCCGCAGATCGGCCACGCCGAGCACGTGCAGGCCATCGATACGGCGCGCCTGGGCGAGAAACATCGTGCCGAACTTGCCTGCACCGATCAGGCCGACACGAAGTGGGCGACCAGCCTCGGCGCGGGCGGCGAGGAGCTGAAGAAGATTTGTCATATGTGTTGGTGATGCGGCGCTGGTAGACGTGCTGGGTGCCGCATGCGCGCTCTTACAGGTATCAGCGGCATGGTACGCAGTTGGTAGTGGTATCATTATCGCACAGGGCGAGAAGTGCGTCTAGCGATCGGAGCCTTTCTATGACTGTGACGAGCCGTATTCCGGTGTTTGATGGACATAACGACACATTGCTTGCGATCTACCGACCGAAGCCGGGCGAGGAGCGTCGTTTCTTCGAGCGCAGCACAACAGGTCATATTGATCTGCCGCGCGCTATGGATGGCGATTTCGGCGGCGGTTTTTTTGCCGTGTATATACCGGGCCCCCGCCGAAAAATCGACCCGACGCCGGAACCTGCGCCGCCGGAAAGTGGCCCCTATGTGGCACCGCTACCCGCGCCGCTCGAGCTGGGCTATGCGCAGCAGGTGGCCTTCGGCATGATCGCAACGCTGCTCCGCATTGAAGCAGCGTCCGAAGGGCGGCTGAAAGTTGTGCATAGTGCTGAAGAGATCGCGCAGTGCCTCAAAGAGGGCACGATCGCAGCGATCTTGCATTTCGAGGGTGCAGAGATGCTCGATACCGATCTTGATGCGCTCGAAGTTTTCTACCGCGCCGGATTACGTTCGATCGGGCCGGTCTGGAGTCGGCCTAACGCTTTTGGCCATGGCGTGCCTTTTGCGTACCCGCAATCGCCCGATACTGGCCCGGGGCTGACAGAGGCGGGCAAAAACCTGGTGAAGGCCTGCAACCGGCTGCGGATTATGCTCGATCTTTCGCATCTCAACGAGGCCGGTTTTTGGGATGTGGCCCGGCTGAGCGACGCACCGCTAGTGGCGACGCACTCAAATGCGCATGCCCTCTGCGCCTCGACGCGTAACCTCACCGACAAGCAACTCGACGCCATCCGTGAGTCGGATGGAATGGTCGGCCTGAATTTCGCCGTGAGTTTCTTGCGCGAAGACGGTGCCTGGAACGATAATACGCCTTTGGCGACGATGGTCAAACATATCGACTATCTTGTCGAGAAGCTAGGCATCGACCGCGTAGGGCTCGGCTCTGACTTCGACGGCGCGCGCATTCCACGCGAGATCGGCGATGTGGCCGGGCTGCCCAGGTTGCTGGCGGCGCTGCGCGAACACGGCTACGATGAAGTGGCGCTGCGCAAAATAGCTTACGAGAACTGGCTGCGTGTGCTGCGTGTGACTTGGGGCGGGTGAGGGAGAATTTAGATTCAGAACTCAGAAGTGTCAGCGTGTTGCGTTGTGAGCGGCGAGGCGGCAGGGGGCCGCAGGCGCGCAGCATGCTGCACCCACGGGTTGGTACCCACAGGCGGGACGACGGGATGAACGGGGCGGGCA
>JAAUTF010000600.1 GCA_012031775.1 Candidatus Altimarinota bacterium
GGCCGACTCGACGCACGCAGCGCTGGTACAATCTCGCGATCGGGCCACCATCCAGCCAAGGGCGCAAGCCGGTGCGAAGATCTTGCGAAGCTGCCGAGATGAATCACCTCCGCGCGCGGTTTGAGTGCATAGAGCGGCACTGGCGCGGGCGTGTCGTGGGCTAGCTCGCGATAGGCATCATCCTCGACGATAAGTAACTGTTGCTGTGCGGCGAGTGCGACTAACGCGTGCCGACGTTCGCGGCTGAGCGTGGCTGTGCTCGGGTTGCCGAAGGTTGGCACCACATACAGAAAGGCCACATGCTCGCCACCTGCGTGTAGGTCGTCGAGCACTGTTGGCAGTGCTTCGACCTGCATACCGTCGCCATCGCCGGGAACGGCATATATCTTTAGCCCATGGTCGGCGAAGATGCGCAGCGCCAGATGATAGGTTGGTGCTTCAACCAGCACAGTGTCGCCAGGGCGGCTGAACAGTGTGCAGAGCAAATCGAGCGCCTGCGAAGTGCCACCGGTGACGAAGATCTCGGTTGGGTCGGGGCGATATGCGAGGGTATGCGCACAGCGCGCTGCCAGCAGGTTGATCAAGCTACCCGGGCCTTGCTCGGCACCGTAGGAAAGCGCAGCAGCACCGTCGTTGCGCAGGGTAGACGCAGCGGCGGCGGCAAGCGCGGTGATCGGCAACAGCTGCGGATCAGGGTGGCCCCAGCCGAATTCGACAATACCATCGCGGACAACGAGCTGGACATCAGGCAGCATGGTGGCTCTCCATCGAACTGAATCCTGGCTTCTGTTTTAGTGCGTGCGGGTAAAGAAATAGGCCACCAGTGCTGAAAACTGGCGCGGCACAAAACGATGCGCAAATACCATAGGCAGGCGCATGGTGAGACGCTGAAACAGAGTAAGCTTACCGTGCTGGCCGGAAGTCTGGTAGAACGCCGTTGGCGTGACACCCGGCGAGAGCACGGTAACCCTCACGTGGGTCTTGCGCAGTTCGAAGTTCAGCGCCTCGCCGAAGTTGAGCACAAGACTCTGGCAGCGCCATAGCTGGCATAGAACGGCGCGGGCTGATAGGCTGCGATCGAGGCGATCTGGAATACAAAGCCGAAGTTGCTGGCGCAATAATTCCTCGCGCCGGGCCACCAGCACGAGATTGCAGCCACGCGCGGCGAGATCGCGCGCAAAATAGACATCAACGCACTTGATGCACCGGTCACTAGCGCACTTCCAAGCGACATGCTCGGCCATCGCAGCCATAGCGATAGCGTCCCACTACGGCAGGAGCAATCGGCAATCCCACATCTGCAATCTGCAATTGCACTAGGGCGGTGACAGCACGCAGTACGTTCCCAGAACGAGACATAGGCCCCCTTACGTGGTGTTCATTTTCTGCATACCGATGAGCAAAGCTTCAATCGTCAGCTGCAGCTCAGTGGCGAAGTCGATCTGCAAAGCGGCCAGATCGGCGGCGCTCAACGCTTCCTGAGCAACTGGCGCGGGATCGGTAAGGTGGCGCAGGCCGATCAGAGAGGCGTGGATGCGTAGCAAGGCCTGGCTACCGGTAGCGGGAGCGAACGCCGGAAGGCAGCGCTCGATCTGTGCGCCGACGGTGGTGAGCCCGGCGAGCAACATACGCTTGAAGGCCAGGGTGGAGACGAGCGTGACATTATGTTCAAGCACCCCGTGCAAGAGCGCGAGCAAGCGAGTAAGACCGGGGCGCTCAACCAGCGAACGGGCCAGAATCGCCGCGACCTCGGCGGTAGGCACGGGGCCGAGGGCTGCTAGCTGCGTATAGATAGCAGCGAACCACGAACGAAGTTGCGCTTCGGTAAGCGCTAGAAACAGCTCCTCTTTGGTGTCGAAGTAGAGATAGAGTGTTCCCTTCGCAAGCCCCACTTGTGTTGCAACGGCGGCCATCGTCACATCGCGGTAGTTGCCTGCTTCGAACATGTGCCAGGCAGTGGCAAGAATAGCCTCGCGCCGTGCCTGTTTCTGTTCATCACGCATTGCACGCCGAGCAGCGCCGACTTGTGGCTCACCATCGATCATGCCTGTATCGTAACTGACCGACGTTCATACGTCAACCAGAGGGTGACGGCGTAATCGCAATCTATGAGCACAAGCAGGAATTGTTCACTCGGTGGTGCTTTGTGCAGGAGCTGGTAGCGGCAGCGTAAGCGTAACAGTGGTGCCGAAGCCAGGGCCATCGGAGGCGTAGTTAAGAGACCCGTGGTGCAATTCAACAATACCGCGTGTAATATAAATGCCTACCCCCATACCATCGGTTCCGCGCGCCGAGGCGAAACGAGTAAAAGGGCGACCAAGCAGCGCAAGCGCTTGGTCGTCGAGCCCTGGGCCACTGTCGGCGATAACCAGAACAACGGAGTCGCCCTGCTGACAAAGGCTGATACGCACGCTGCGCTGATTGCGCGGCATACGTCGCGTATATTTTAACGCGTTATCGAGCAGATTAGCGAGCACCCGGTCGAGGCGCATTACATCAGCCCAGATCGCAGGCACCTGATCGGCAATATCGACAGACAGATCGCAGCCATCGAGCAGCGCAACTGCACTGAACTGGTCGACCACTGCACGCAGCAGATCGGCGAGGTCTACGCGGCCACAATGCAGCTTCAGGGCGTCGTTATCGAGTAAGACAGCGGTGCGCATATCTTCGATCAGATAGCTTACGGCATCCATCGCCGCGTTGACACGCCGCTCGGACTCGTTAAGCGCATCGGGCACGGCACCACTAATAAGCGCGGTGGTGCTGAGTTCGTCGATAGTGGCGCGAGCGACCATCATACGATTATTAATATCGTGGACAACAGCGGTAATCTCTTTCTCGCGCAGCACCATGATCCGATTAAGATCTTCGGTGCGTTTGCTGACCTGCTGATCCAGATCCTGATTCATCGTTGCCAATTGACGAAGCGCAACGCTGAGGAGCCAGGCGGCAACCATAATGGGGGCCATAGTCGATATCATATCAAGAAAAAGTAGATACTGAACGTACGAATCTCGATGAACGATGATCCCGAGACCCACAGCATGATCACGAGCAGGGCGGTTTGAAAAAACACCATAAAGAGACCTGCCAGCGGCTGGGCGAAGAGCGCAGCGATAATGGCGGGCAGGAGAAAGATCGAAAGCACAGCAATAGGATCGGTGTAGTGAACCGGACTGATAAGCAGGCTGTTGACAAGGGCTGTTGCCGTGGCGATGAGATAGGCACCCGTTGAGCCGCCACGGCGCGCGCTAAAAGCGGCAAGCGGCAACACAAGGGCCGTGACCACAAAATCACCACTGCCTGGCTGAGATTCGCACGCGCAAGGGCGAAAAGCCCCACGCTGAACGCGCCGATCGCAAGCAAAACAATGACGATCAGTAAGCCCCGGTTGAGCACACGCCGTACCGGGTCTTCGTCTTCTACGAAAAGATAACGTGCTGCGAAGCGTGGCAGCCGCTGATGGCCAAAAATTGGTGGTGGCGCAGAGCCCCGCGTTGATGGCGTTGCCACTCGTTACCTCAAGACACAACTCAACACTTGTATCGTGTAGTATACGAGACCAAAAATACCAAAGCCATAACGGGCTGTACCCGCGTCGGTTGACCAACAGCTTCTAGTGGTTTATAATAGTACCCGTAGTTCGTAACAAAACTACTAACATAGTTGCCAAAAAGTGCGATGTACGGATCGTGCGTTCTACGCGTTAAGCCGCAGACACAGCACTCACCGCGCGTTGGTCTGCGAGGGCCGTGTGAAGGCTATGGAAATGCTCGATCAACTGACTGCGCTCGGGATGACGGAATATGAAGCGCGCGTCTACTTAGCGCTCCTGAGTGATCATCCAGCGACTGGCTACCAGATCAGCCGGGTAGCCGGTATTCCGCGCTCGATGGTCTATGAGGCGTTGGGGCGGTTAGAAGTGCGTGGGGCGGTATTAAAATCGCCGGAGGAAAAGGCGACGCTCTATCGTCCGGTAGCACCTGATGTGTTATTAGACCGTTACGAAGCCGAAGCGCAGCGTCGTACGCGTGTATTGCGCGAGGGGCTCGCGCCGCTC
>JAAUTF010000029.1 GCA_012031775.1 Candidatus Altimarinota bacterium
ACTTGACCGTTCGACACGGTGAACTGGTTCGCGAGCAGCTCGCTGTTGTACTCGCCCAGGCTCAATGAAAACTTCGCAAGGACGCCCCGCCGGCCGTTGAGGTGGAGTAGTCCTGACGTCCCATGCCCAAGGACGGCGCTGGCGTCTCGCCCGTACGCGCGACAGGCGATTTCGCGGCTCATACCAGCCTTACGCGGCGCACCCGAGGTGACAACAACCACGTCGGAGTTCGCAGTATCGGCGTAGTCGTTGCTGCCGATCACCTTTACATCATAGCCCTCAATGGGGGCTGCTTCATAGAGATCGAGCGCTTTACCCTGCGGAATACCTTCGACAATGTCGAGCAATACGATGTCGCCGAGCTGTTTGGCGGCAAGCCAGTGCGCCGTCGTCGAGCCGACGAAACCGGCCCCGATGATGCTGATCTTCTTGCGCATACCTATGCCTCTTTCACCAGATCTTCATCCCCTGCAATTGTATCACACCTCAGGTACGAGCTAGGGTAATGCGTCATTTAAAATTGTTAATTTGACGCAGTTTATGCAGCACCGTGCTCAATTCCTCGGGCAGCGGCGCACTAAATTCATATGTCTCGTTGCTCGACGGCAAACGAAACCCAAGGCGACTGGCGTGCAGGAATTGGCGTGCGAGGCCGAAACTAGGGCGACTGCGCCGACTGGTATACAGCGGGTCGCCAAGCACCGGGCGCTGGATGTGCTGCAAGTGAACACGGATCTGGTGTGTGCGCCCCGTCTCCAAACGCAGTTCAAGCAATGTATACTCGCCAAACGCCTCGACCACCTGATAATGAGTACGTGCTGCCCGCCCGTTTGCTACGACGGCCATGCGCTTGCGGTCGACGGGATGACGCCCGATCGGGGCATCGATCGTACCGCTCGCCTGTTTAAACGGCCCCTCAACTACTGCAAGGTAGATCTTGGTCATCGTGCGCTGGCGCTGTTGTTCAGCCAGATGCTGCATCGCGCGGTCGTTGCGCGCAACAACGATCAAGCCAGAAGTGCCCTGATCGAGGCGATGCACGATGCCAGGGCGCAGATCGTTGGCGATACGCATATCGGGGTAGCGGTAGAGCAACGCGTTCACCAGCGTGCCGCTTGGGTGGCCCGGTGCCGGGTGAACCACGAGCCCGGCGGCTTTGTCGATCACAACGACGTCGTCGTCTTCATAAACAATCGCGAGCGGGATCGGCTGCGCAATCAGCTCGCTGGGCGTCGGCGGAGGCACATGCAGGGCAATCTGATCACCAGCACGCACCGGATAACTGGCTTTTGCCGGTCGTTCATTTACCGTCAGATCCGCACTATCGATAAGCTGGCGGATGTACGAGCGGCTGAGCGCCGGTAGAGTAGCGGCAACAAAACGGTCGAGGCGGGTGCCAACATCGCCCGCCTGACCGTGAGGAGAATCTCTTCTTCGTCCATCATCTGCGATAGCGTAGTGGCTAGATTGCAGCCACCCAACCATCGATTCCCCTCCTATATCTCAGGGCGTTCGTGTACTGGCGGCTCCTGGCTGAGCAACTCGCCGAGCAAGCGGTCATCGCGGGGGGCTGCTGCCTGCGGTGCGTCGCTTTCAGCGAAAAGCAGAAAGATTGCCAGCATAACAACACCGATAGTGATCGCGCTATCGGCGATATTGAACACAGGCCACCAGCCGACCCGCACAAAATCGATCACATAGCCGTGCAGCAGACGATCGATAATATTACCGATAGCGCCGCCGACGATCAGCCCCATACTTACTTGCACCCAGCTATTACGCTTCGGTAGATGCACGGCATAAGCGTAGATGGTTGCCGCCGTAATGACGATCGACGTTACAGTAAAAAGCTGCGGGTAGCCCTGAAAAAGGCTGAACGCAACACCAGTATTCCGTGTGTAGACCAGGCTGAACCAGTCACCGATGAGCTTGATCTCGCGCTGCAACGGCTCTGGGCCAAGCTCCGCAAGAATACGGCTCTTCGTGACCTGATCGGCCACAATGATCGTACTGGCCAGCACAGTCGGCAAGAGCCAAGGCCCGGTGGATAGAGCGACCGGGTGCGCTCGACGCGGGCGTTTCATTGTTGGGGCGCGCTCACCTGTTCGCCTTCGGGGCGATACGACGACTCATTCCAGAATTGCAGAAGCAACAGCGCCGCACCGATACAGATCGCGCTGTCGGCGATGTTGAAGATCGGAAACCAACCGATCTGGATAAAATCCACCACATAGCCGAGGCGAATGCGATCGATCAAATTACCGAGCGCACCGCCCACAATCAAGCCCATCGCCACCTGTACTAGCAGCCGCGTATTGGGTAGCTGTGTCCAGTAAAAATAGATCGCACCACCGAGAATTAACAGTGCAATGATCGTGAGGATATTCGACTGGCCCGTGAACAGGCTAAAGGCTACGCCCGTATTGTGCGAATAAGCCAGCCGCACCGTATCGCCTACAAGCGGGATAAAATTCGTCAACGTCAGCGGCCCAAGTGTTGCAACAATCCAGGCTTTCGTCAGTTGGTCGAACGCGATAATCACAAGCGCCAGCAGTGCTGCACCCAGAAACGCCGGTTGGTCAGATGTATCACCAGAGCATACCTCACTGTTTACAGCACCGTTACCGCTTATCACCATAAAACTATAATACGGTTCCGTATACAAACTCTAATGTGGCAATCCTAAATAGGTTATGGTAAGAGGTGTGTCGTCGTGCGCGGCGACGCGATGCACGACGACACACACTTCTTCACAAACTATTTAGAGTTACTATAGAATTGCTATGAAACATCATTTTTCAATTATAACGCATCTTTGCCAGGAGTTGAAGGTCTTTGTAGCGCGCTTTACCCTTTTGCGGCTCTTGGCAGACGTGCTATAATACTGCGAAGATGTAGAAGAGCGCGCTGTTGCGAAAAAAGCTTGCTGGCTGCAACAGGTATGTCGTGTATAGTTTGGAGAAAACGTCCGGTGAAGGTTACAACAGAAAAACTGCCGAAGAGTTTGCTCGCTGTTGAGATCGAGCTTGATAAAGCCCAACTTGAAAAGGGCCTTGATCGTGCCGCTCGACGACTCTCGCAGAAGGTCAACGTGCCCGGTTTCCGCAAAGGCAAAGCGCCACGTTTTATTATCGAAAACTATTTCGGGCGCGATGCTTTAATGGAAGAGGCTTCCGAGGATCTTATTAATAATTCCTTCAAAGCAGCGCTTGAGCAAGAGGGCATTGACCCGATTGGCCCGGCTTCGCTCGATCATGTTATCTCTTCCGACCCCTTCACATTTCGTGTGAATGTACCGGTTGCGCCGACAATTACGCTGCCCGCTTATCGAGCTATTCGTGTTGAGCGTGCGATCGAACCGGTGACGGATGAGATGTTATCGCGCTCACTGGATGCTTTGCGCGACAAACACGTGGTGCTGAAAGAACTTGATGAGCCGCGCCCGGCGCAACAGGGCGATCAGCTGACGGTTCGCCTCGAAAGTATTGTTGATGGCGAGCCGTTAGAAGAGCGCCAGGAAGGTGAAGAGGTCGCCGAAAATCCTCTGGTGCTCGAGCCCGGCCGTGTGGTTGATGAGCTCTACCAGGGGCTACTCGGCGCTAACGTCGGCGACAAGCTTGAAATAGCTGCGACCATGCCTGAGGATCATCAGAGTGAGCAGGTGCGCGGCAAACAGGTGACGTTTAAAGTCGACGTGACGGGTATGCAAGAGCGTATGTTGCCGGAGTGGGAAGATCTGCCATCACTGGAGGCCTTCGAGGGCAGTATCGACGAGTTGCGGGAGAAAACCTTTAAAGAGCTTGAAGATGCCGCCCGCCAGGTGGCCGAGCGCGATACGCTCGATAGCTATCTTGAGCAGTTGGTCGCGCAGACTGAGTACGATCTGCCGGATGTGCTGATCGAAAATCAGGCCAGCGATATGCTGCACGAGCAGAGCGCGCAGTTCGAGCGCTATGGCATCACGCTTGAGCAGATGCTCCAGTATCGCGGTAAAACGCCCGACGAGGCTGTGGCAGAGCTGCTGCCCGATGCGGAGCGCCAGCTCAAGACGACGCTTGCGCTACAGAATCTGGTGCGGAGCGAGAGCCTGGTGATCTCCGAAGACGAGATTGACAACGAGGTCGCGCGGATGGTGCTCGATTACGCCGAAGATGAGCGCGGCAACGTCGGCCAGATGCTCGCGAGCCAGTATCGTGGTAGCGTCGCCAGCGTTGTGCTCGACCGCAAACTGCGCGAGCGTTTGCTGGCCATTGCGCGCGGCGCGGCCCCGGAACTGGCGACTAGCGACGAAAACACAGCCGCTGCGGAGCCGACAGCCAGCGATGAGCGCGCCGATAGCTCCACTGATGCGGCCACAGCAGTAGCTAGCGAGATGAGCGCTGAGGTTTCAGAGCAAAAAGCTGAAGTTTCAGAGCAAAAATAGGATCAATTCGATAGGGGGATGTATGCAGTGGCAATGGACGAGCCCGTATAACATAAACTGGTCGGCACTTCGCCCCGAAGCGCTAGTACCGATGGTTGTCGAGAGCACAAGCCGTGGTGAGCGGGCCTTCGATATCTACTCGCGGCTGCTCAAAGATCATGTCATTATGCTCGGCACGCCGATCGAAGACCAAATCGCCAACCTGATCGTGGCTCAGTTGCTCTTTTTGGAGAGCGAAGATCCTGATCGAGACATCTGGCTCTATATCAACAGCCCCGGCGGCTCGATCACCGCTGGCCTGGCGATGTACGATACGATGCGCCTGGTGCGCCCGATATCGCAACAGTGTGTGTCGGTATGGCCGGCAGCATGGCCACCCCTATTCTTGCTGGCGGCGCAAAAGGCAAGCGCTACAGCCTGCCACACTCGACGATCCATATGCACCCGGCGGGCGGCGGCGCGCGCGGCTACGCTCCGGACATCGAGATTATGGCCCGTGAGCTGATCCGCGAGCAGCAGTTGATCCGCGAATTGCTCGCCAAAGACACTGGCCAGCCGATCGAGCGTATCGCGAAGGACTTCGACCGCGATCTGTTTATGACGCCGGAACAGGCCAAAGAGTACGGCATCATCGACGAGATTCTCAATCGTGAGGATCTCTCCGCCGCGCGACAGGCCACGTCGTAACGCAGCAGGAAGCGGTAGTTGGCCCGTCGCGGGTTAACTACCGCGCCGCTTGCTCATACCCTGGCTTATCAGTGAGGCTAGAATGACTAGATCGCGAACTCCTGGGCGTGGTGCTTATGTCTGCTCTTTTTGTGGGCGCGGTCAGGACGAAGTCCAGCGCTTGATCGCTGGGCCTGGCACAGTCTTCATCTGCGACGAGTGTGTTGCTTTGTGCAGCGCGATCATCGCCGAAGAGAGCGAGCAGCAGGCCGCAGCGCCACGCCGTAGTGGCCCGCCCGGCCCGACACGCCTGCCTACGCCACGCCGTTTGCGCGAAAAGCTCGACCAGTATGTGGTCGGCCAAGACCGCGCTAAAGTCGTGCGTCTCAGTGGCCGTCTATAATCACTACAAACGTGTGCGCGCCGGATCGAAGATCGAAGATGTCGAGATCGGCAAGAGCAATATCTTACTGCTTGGCCCCACTGGCAGCGGCAAAACGCTGCTCGCTCAGACATTGGCACGCATTCTGGATGTGCCCTTCGCTATCGCCGATGCTACTGCGCTCACCGAAGCCGGCTATGTTGGCGAGGATGTCGAGAACATCCTGCTGCGGCTGATCCAGGCCGCCGATGGTGATGTCGAGCGCGCCCAGAGCGGGATCATCTATATCGATGAGATCGACAAGATCGCGCGTAAGTCCGACAACCCCTCGATCACGCGCGATGTCTCTGGTGAAGGTGTTCAGCAGGCGCTGCTCAAAATTCTCGAGGGCGGCGTTGCCCACGTTCCGCCTCTGCCAGGGCGTAAACATCCGCAGCAAGAGTATATCTCCTTCGATACAACCGACGTGCTCTTCATCTGTGGCGGGGCCTTTGAAGGGATCGAAGAGCAGATCGCCAAACGCTTGCGCGGCAAGCAGCTGATCGGCTTCAGCAGCGACGCCGACACGCTAGAAGAAGAAACGCAAGATCTGCCGCATCTTTCGCCCGACGATCTGTTGCACTACGGCTTTATTCCCGAGTTTATCGGGCGCGTTCCAGTGATCGTCGGCCTCGAACCGCTTGATCGCCTGGCAATGTTGCGCATTCTGACCGAGCCACGCAATGCGGTGATCAAGCAGTACCAGAAGCTGTTGGCCCTCGACCATGTCGAGCTTGAGGTAACTGCCGATGGCTTAGAGGCCATCGTCGACCGGGCGATGCAGGCGCGTACCGGCGCGCGCGCGTTGCGTAGCGTGGTCGAAGAGGTGCTGCTCGACGTTATGTACGAAGTGCCGAGCCAGGAGCACATCGGGCGCTGCATTATCAATGCCGAAGTTGTGCATCGGCGCGGCCATCCCATACTGGTGCCACGGACTGAGAGAGCTGAGTTCCGCCGTCGCCTTGACGAAGCCGTTTAAAGAGGTTACAGGTTACAGGTTACAGTGGCAAGCCTCTCTCACCTTAACCTGTAATCTACAAGCTAACGTATGCGTGTGGTACGACGAACGACCGATCGCGCGAATGACGACGACGCTGCGCCCCGGCGCATCCTCGTCGCGGATGATGACCCCTCGATTGCTACGCTGATCCAGATCACCCTCAAAGACTCGCGCTACGAGGTCGTCGCCACAACAAATGGCCTCGAAGCACTCAAAGCCTTCGATAGCGCGAAGTTCGACATGGTCATTCTCGACGTGATGATGCCCTATATCGACGGCTTCGAGGCCACCGAGCGCATTCGCGCCCAGAGCGATGTGCCGATCGTGATCCTCACCAGCCGTGATGGGACAGACGATATCGTTCACGGCTTCGAGCTGGGGGCCGATGAGTATATCACCAAGCCCTTTAAAACGGTAGAACTGCTCGCACGCGTCGAGGCTATTCTGCGCCGCGTGGAAGGCTATAAAAATCGGCGAGCCCCGCCTATCGTGCGCGTCGGCGAGCTCGAGATCGACGAGCCGCGCCATCGTGTGAGCGTGCGCGGCAAGGAAGTCAATCTCACGCCGATGGAGTTCGAGCTGCTCTATTTTCTTGCCGCAAATGCCGGCCAGGTCTTCGACCGCGAGACGCTGTTTCGTGAGGTGTGGGGCTACGAGTATGTCGGCGAGACCAACCTCGTCGATGTCTGCGTGCGCCGCCTGCGCGAGAAGGTCGAGATCGAAGCCTCACGGCCCAAAATCATCCTCACTGTGCGTGGCGTCGGCTACAAACTCACCGATGCATAGAGCATGGGGCGCTTGGTGCTTACGCCCCATGTCGTTGCGCACACGGCGCAGTACGAAATCCGCATCGTGCTGCGCTGTGTTGCACTGCCGAGCCCTCGCTGCGCTCGCGGCGGCGTGGTGGAGCGGCGATCTCGCGCGCGCCATGTGGCGTTGAGCGCGAGCTTCTATTGTTGCATCCTCTTGCGGCGGCGTATGCGCTTTTCCCGAGTATAATGGTGCCCACCGCAATTCCGCACTACTGCGGCTAACAAGGAGCGGCACCATGACAGATACGGTCAATGTCTCGCGGCATCCTCTGGTGCTGCACAAACTTACGCTGCTGCGCAGCCGACTGACGGAACCAAAAAAGTTTCGCGAACTGGTCAGCGAAATCTCGCAACTGCTCTTCTATGAAGCCACCGCCGATCTGCCGCTAGCGCCGTTGACGGTTGCAACACCGCTTGCACCATGCGACGGCTATGAGATCGCGCAGCAGATCGGCCTTATCCCGATCTTGCGCGCCGGCCTCGGCATGACCCAGGCCATTCTTGAGATCATCCCCACCGCTCACGTCTGGCATCTCGGCCTGTACCGCGACCACGAGACACTGCTGCCCGTAACCTATTACAACAAGCTGCCCGCTGAGCCCGATATTGATCTCGCGATCATTCTTGATCCGATGTTGGCAACGGGCGGCTCAGCGGTAGCCGCAGTGGATATTCTTAAGCAGTGGGGCAGCAAACGCATTAAGTTCCTCGGCTTGATCGCCGCACCGGAGGGCGTGCGCACCCTGAGCGCGGCACACCCTGATGTGCCCATTCACCTCGCCGCCATCGACTCGCAGCTTAACGAACGCGGCTATATCGTGCCTGGTCTTGGCGACGCTGGCGACCGGCAGTTCGGCACGGGTTAGAATTGGCGACGGCCGTGTACTGGTGAAGCCAACACACGGCCGTCGCCAAAACCACGTATGATAACTATTGCGCTTGTGCTTATCTTCCTGACCGGGTTCAGCGTGACGGCACTGCTTGTACCGCCGGTGATGCGGCTCTGCGAGCGCCGGGGCTGGATGGCACAACCGAACCCGCGGCGCGTCCACCGTTACCCAACACCAACAGTAGGCGGGCTGGCCATGATCGGCGGTTTGCTCGCCGCGATCGGCACAACCTTCCTTGTAAGCCCGCTCGATCCGGCGCTTGAGCGCAGCAGTTTCGAGATATTGCGCATCGGCCTGATGCTGCTAGGCCTGACGATTGTAGCGATTGTCAGCTTTGTCGACGATCTCAGAGAGCTGCCAGCGCTACCCCGGCTGGCGGTACATTTTCTGGCCGCGTTGATCGCCGTCGGGCCATATGTGTGGGATCAAACGCTCTACCCCGATGCCCTGAGCAATCCGACCGAGGCGCGTGGCATTATTATTACCGCCTTTAACTTTCCCTTCGTTCAACAGATCCACCTGCATAACTTGAGCCCCTGGCTGGCGATAGCTGTAACGCTGGTCTGGATCGCCGGCATTCAGAACATGGTCAACTGGGCCGACGGCCTCGATGGCCTGGCAGCTGGGGTGACGATGATCTCGGCGCTGGTGCTTACGCTGCACACGCTCAGCCTGAATCCGCCGCAATCTACCGTGGCAATGTTACCGTTGGCGCTGGCCGGTGTCTGTACGGGCTTTCTGCTCTTCAATTTCCACCCGGCCAAGGTGTTTATGGGCGATGTGGGCGCGATGACGATCGGCTATGTGCTGGCGGTGAGCGCGATTATCGGTGGGGCTAAGCTCGCCACTGCGCTGCTGGTGCTTGGCGTGCCGCTGATCGATATGACTTGGCTGATCGTTTGGCGCATCGCGCGGGGCGGATCGGCCTCGCGTGCAGGCCGCGACAACCTGCATATTCGCCTGCTCGATCTCGGTTTCAGCCAGCGTCAAATCGTCTTCTTCTACTATGCGGTAAGCCTGGCCTTCGGAGTGATCGCCTTGATCGACATGCCGCCGCTCGGCAAACTCTTCGCGCTAGGCGCCCTGGCGCTGCTCGTCTTTGCTGTGGTACTTTACGCTTCGCTGCGCACGCGTTGGGCCGTGTAGGTGACGAGCACCTGCGGCTCGCCCCTCATCCGTTCACTTCCACTAGCGCCATGCGCGCCCGTACCCCTTCTTCATCGCTTAGAACTGCCTGATATTCACTTTAGTGTTAGTGAATATATTCACTAACAGATGGAAAAATCGCTCTACTATTCTTAATTGTAGACCTTCTATCATTGTGCTGCGAGCAGAAACGAGAGGCTGCTTGTGCTACAACGCACAGAAGGAGAGCAACGGTTATGCGGAGAAGAAACATTTTTGGACTCTTGGGCGCTGGTGTTTTGACCACACTCGCGATCTCGACAGTGGCCGCCACAACCGCAGTACCGCCGCTGCAGGCGCGTTACCAGACGGGCAACGTGGTCTTCTTTCACCCGGATGGCACAGGAGCGAACCATTGGGCGGCTGGCCGTATCTACTGGGACGGGCCCGACGCACTCAGTCGTTGGGATCAGATGCCGCATATGGCGCTTTACCGCGGCCACATGATGAATCAGCTAACGGGTACATCGAACGGCGGCGCGACAGTTCACGCTTTTGGTCACAAAGTGGATGGGCGTGGTTCATTCGGCCAGGACAGCGACGATGAGGTGGTGCGCTCGATCCGCGCGCTCTCGGGCTTTAATGGCAGCATTATGCGCGAAGCCGCCGCCGCCGGCCACCCAGTCGGTGTGGTCAACGATGGCGATGTGGCGGAGCCGGGCACCGGTGCTTTCCTTGCTGAAGTGGCCGATCGTGATGAGAGCAACACGATTGCGCTTCAGATGTTGAATGGCCGACCAGGAAGTAACGACTCGGATCCGGCGGTGATCCTTGGTGGCGGTGAGGCCTTCTTCTTGCCTGTCGGCACGCCGCGCTGCACCAGCGCGATCACCCCCGACTGTGTTGTCCACGTCGACCCGGTAAGCGGGGCCACAGCCAGCCGCGAAGACGGACGTAACCTCATCCGCGAGGCCAGCGCCGATGGTTGGACAGTCATCCGTACACGTGCCGAATTCGACGCGCTCTGGCAGCGTATTCAGAGCGATAGCAGCTTTGCACCAAAAGTGCTCGGGCTCTTTGCCGCCGACGACATCTTTAACGATGTGCCCGAAGAGCGTTTAATCAGCGCGGGTATGGTCAACCCCGCGATTGCCGCCTCCGATAAGCGCAGCAATCTGGTGCTATTCGGCGACCGCCCCGGCACCCTTGGCTTCAACCCACCAACAGCCGCAGAGATGACAACCATGGCGCTCGCCATTCTGGAGCGCCGTAGCCAGGTCGCTGGACGCCCCTTCCTTTTGGTCACCGAAGTCGAGAGCACCGATAACTTCGGCAACCAGAACAACGCGATCGGCACACTTACCGGGCTGCGTCACGCCGACCAGACCATCGGTGCCGCCCAGGTGTTCCAAGCTCGTGTCCCCAACACCCTTATCCTGACCGCAGCCGACAGCGATGCTGGCGGCATGCAGATTGTCAGCCCGCCAGGGACGGACGAAGTCGGCAACGTTTCAACTGTTGCCAGCAACCCAACTGGCGATAATGCCCAACGTGTGAACATCCCGATGGACGGCCACTACGGCCGAGGTACGCATCCGTTCACCGCCGCGCCCGATGCGCTGGGGAACGCTATGATGTTCGCCGTACAGTGGACGGGCCAACCCGATACGAGCGGCGGTATTATCTCCCGAGCGCAGGGGCGCAATGCAGAGCTGCTGCAGACGACATTCTCCGGTCGCTTCGATAGCACGGATGTCTACCGGATGATGTACCTGACGCTCTTCGGTCGCGGCCTGCCCGACAGCGTCGGTCGGCCTGCGCCAAACCGCTAACCCAGCGCGGCAAACGTTATGGCCCAGAACGGCAATTGTGCCGCCGTTCTAGGCCATAACCATACCGATCATTCTGCGCGTCTGAGCGTGTAGATGGTCAAGAAGGGGAAGCAGCGTGCATTTGTAGGGGCACAGCGTGCTCGGCCCTACAAACGCGCCTCGCCTCGAAGGAAGCGCAGCGCCGTCTCGGCGAGGATAGCCGAGCCTAGCGGCAGGCAGCGCTCGTCAATGTCGAAGACCGGAGTATGATGACCGCGTTTCGTGCCGTCATCGAGCGCGGCACCAAGGTTAATCATCGCACCCGGAGCGGCCTGGCACATGTACGAGAAGTCTTCCGCACCCATACCGGGCCGCGAAGAGTCGAGCACCTCAGCGCCGAGCAAATCGACGGTCACGCGTTCCATCCAAGCGGCGACGCGCTCGTCGTTCCAGCCCGCCGGGTAGCCGCGCTGTATCTCAACCTTGTAATCGCCGCCGAGCGCGCGCGCCACAGCAAAAGCCTTCTCGACCTCATCGGCCAATTGAACGCGCACGTCATCGCTAAAGCTGCGCAGCGTCCCCCGCAGATACACCTCACTAGGAATCACATTCGAGGCGCTACCGCCCTGCACAATACCCACACTGAGCACTCCAGGGTCCATCGGGTTAAGACGCCGCGCGCGGATGCCGTGCAGCGCACTAAGCACCGGGATCAACATCCACAGCGGGTCGGTGCCGGCATGCGGGTACGCGCCGTGGCCACCAGTGCCGTAGAGATACCCCTGAAATCATCGACTGCCGCCGACTGCCAGCCCTTACGCGCGGCGATTTTGCCGAGCGGGCTGAGCGAATCGACGTGCAGGGCGATCACCGCATCAACCCCTTCCATAGCACCATCGTTGATCATGCGGGGCGCACCGCTGAGTCCTTCATCATCCCAGGCTTCCTCAGAAGGCTGAAAGAGAAAGCGCACTCGTCCGCGCAGATTCTCCTGAGCGAAGCGCTCGCGTAGCAGGTGCGCCGCCCCGAGCAACATCGCGGTGTGCGCATCGTGGCCGCAAGCGTGCATCACACCTGCGTTGCGCGATACATAACTTTGTTTGCTCTCTTCAACGATCGGCAGCGCATCCATATCGGCACGAATCGCGATCGTCGGCCCACTCTCGTCGCCAAGATCGCCTACCACACCGGTCTTCCCGACGCCAGTGCGCACCCGAATGTCGCCGATCTCCTGCAGCGTTTCGGCGACAAGACCTGCTGTTCGTACCTCCTGAAAGCTTAACTCAGGATGCGCGTGAATATCGCGCCGCAGCCGAACTAATTCATCGGCAAGCGCGTGCGCTCGTTCCAACATACGGTATGCTCCTCTACGACAGAGTGCGAAAAGCGCAGTTACAGCCGATCAACCAACTGGCTGGCCGATCGGCTGCAACTGCGTACTTCGTAGAGCCCTGTCTTTACATCTGGATGCTTCAGTATACCACGCGTTTGCCAACGCGCAGTGGTATAATATGCGGCGAGAACGAGGGCTTGCGCTTATAGAGTAGTCCTAAATAGCTGTAATCAGGCGGCTGTGCTGCACGTGGCTGCACCGCGTGCAACCCAGACAACTTCTTAACTCATTGTAAGCACATCGCTATTTGTTAATGCGGAGGTCTGGCGGCATGACACGACGGGTAGTAGTGACGGGGATGGGCGCGGTGAGCCCGCTCGGCCTGGATGTGGCAAGCCTTTGGCAAGGTGTTGTCGACGCGCGCAGCGGAATAGGCCCGATCACACTTTTCGACACGAGCGGCTTCGATACGCGCTTTGCCGGCGAGGTGAAGGGCTTCGATGCGACTAACTATATGGATCGCAAAGAGGCGCGCCGCACCGACCGTTTTGTGCAGCTTGCCATTGCTGCTGCCCAAGAGGCCTTGCGCAGCGCCGAACTGGAGGTAACACCCGAGAACCGCGATGAGATCGGCGTCTTTCTCGCCAGTGGTATCGGCGGTATCGAAACGCTGGTCGAGCAGTGCGATGTGATGCGCACGCGCGGCCCTGGGCGTGTTAGCCCCTTTGTTATTCCGGCGATGATCACCAATATGGCCGCAGGCCTTGTCTCGATTATGAGCGGTGCCCGCGGCCCAGTGTCTGCCACACCTCGGCGTGCGCTAGTTCGGCGCACGCGCTCGGCGAGGCCGCCGAGACTATCCGGCGCGGCTGGGCAAAAGCGGACGATGATCGTCGGCGGCAGCGAGGCCCCGATCGTGCCGATCGGCGTGGCCGGGTTCTCGAATATGAAGGCGCTCTCGTCGCGGAACGACAGCCCGCCAACTGCGTCGCGCCCCTTCGACGCCACCCGCGACGGTTTTGTGATGGCCGAAGGCAGCGCGGTGCTGATGCTAGAAGATCTGGCGTTCGCTCAGGCGCGTGGTGCGCGCATTATGGCCGAACTCGTCGGCTATGGCGCAAGCTCCGACGCCTATCATATGACGAATCTGGCCGAGGATGGCGAGGGCGTCGCGCGCGCGATCAGCCTGTCGCTACAGCACGGCCAGGTCACGCCCGACGAGGTTGGCTATATTAACGCCCATGCCACCTCGACGCCGGCTGGCGATCCGGTGGAGACGGCGGCGATCAAGAAGGTTTTCGGTGCGCGCGCGCCACATATCCCTGTCAGCGCTAGCAAATCGCAGTTCGGCCACCTGCTCGGTGCTGCCGGGGCGCTCGAGGCGATCGTGACCATCCTCGCGATGCAGAATAATCTGCTGCCGGCGACGATCAATCTGCACGATCCCGATCCGTCCTGCGACCTCGACTATGTGCCGAACCAGCCGCGCCCTGCGCGCTTCGATGTGGCGCTCAGTAACTCTTTCGGCTTCGGTGGTCATAATGTTTGCCTGGCCTTCCGCCGCTTTGTCGATTGACAAGTTAGAGCAACTTGTATGCGTTTGGAAAGATGCTCGTGTGGCCACAGGCAGTTGCGCTGCCCGCCGCCGCACCAGCCATGTACACGTCAGTATGTACTCGCTAAGCTCCTATGAATGAAGCGTCTCTCAAAACTCGCCTCGGCCTGAGCTTCAACGACCCGCTGCTGCTTGTCAGCGTGTTTACGCACAGCTCTTTTGTGAACGAACGGCCCGATAAAGCCGTCGGCCTCACCAGCAACGAGCGCTTAGAGTTTTTGGGCGATGCAGTGCTAAATTTTGTTACTGCGTCGCATCTCTATCAACGCTTTCCCCGCTGGAGCGAGGGCGAACTGACGGATATGCGCACCGCTCTGGTGAGAACTGCGACGCTCGCCCGCTTCGCGCAACAGCTCGATCTCGGCTCACTTATTCGTATCAGTCGCGGCGAAGATACGCCGGCTTCACGCAATCGCCCGCCTCTGCTCGCCGATATCTTCGAGGCGCTGCTCGGTGCCATTTACCTCGATCAGGGCCTCGATGCAGTGCGCGCTTTTGTCTTGCCCTATCTTGAGATCGAGATCGAGGCTGTGATGGCGGGCGGCGGCGAGATCAATTATCGCACCCGCCTGCAAGAGTACACCCAGGCGCATATGAATATTACGCCGCGCTACCTGACAACGGCCGTTACCGGCCCGGAGCATCAGCGTGAGTATACGCTTGAGGTCTATGCTGGCGATCGATTGCTTGGCGTTGGGCAGGGCTTCAGCAAGCAGTCGGCGGCCCATCAGGCGGCGCGGATTGCGCTCGAAACGCTGCTCCAAGGGGCAGCCTGATGCAACGCATCTTCGTCACCGGTGGCAGCGGCTACCTCGGCAGCGCCCTGGTGCGTCTTGCGCGCGCAGGTGGGATGACGTCGGGGCGAGCTATTTAGCATCCACCCACCACGGCTGACGATGTTAGCTGGAGCGCTCTCGACTTGCAACAGACGGCCAGCATCGCCGCTGCGCTCGACACCTTTGCGCCGGATGTTGTGATTCATACCGCGTTTCGTCAGTACGACCCCGAGCTTTTCGCTGTTACCGCCAGTGGAGCAGGGCTCATCGCTGCCGCCTGCACGGCACGTAATATTCGCCTCGTCCATATCTCTTCAGATGTCATCTTCGACGGAGAAGGCCAGCGGCCCTATACCGAGGACGACGCGCCTAGCCCGATCACCGACTACGGTCGCGCCAAGGCGCCGCCGAGGCGCTGGTGCCGCCGCAACCCGCAAGCCACGATCGTCCGCACATCGTTGATCTACGGCATCGAGCCACACGATATGCACACTCGCTTTGTGCTCGACCTTGCTAGCGGGCGCAAGACGGCAACGCTTTTTACCGATGAGGTGCGTTGCCCTATTTTTGTTGATGATCTTGCACAGGCGCTGATCGAGTTGGCGGCGACTACGTACGTCGGCATTCTTCATATCGCCGGGAGCGAGGCGCTAAGTCGCTATCAATTTGGTGCCTTGATCGCCAGGTACTGGCAACACGACGTTGCACGCCTTCAAGCGGGCAGTAGCCTTGCCAGCGGATTGCGCCGCCCTCGCAACTGCGCTCTCGCGATCGAACGGGCTCAGGTACTGCTCGCTACTCCGCTGCGCGGCGTCAGCGCTGTTCTCCAGAGCGCATCGTGACCTTATATTACTGTTTAGCGTTGCTCTCTTTACTATTGCCTATGAGCCTGAAAATATTGTAATATTTAGGGGTCTTTTTACGATGTATTGTAGTAGAGTACTAGGCAATCATACCTAAGAAAGGGGCATAACAGTACCACAGAGCCATAGCTAAGAAGGTTAATAATGGGTATAAAACGATTAGACGGAGTGGAGCCAACACGCTGTCGATTTCGTCACCTGCAAGTGACGCCGCCCAACAGGTTCAACTTGGGAGACCACAACCATGTTTCGCTCTAGCCGCCTGCTCGCCTGCTTATTCGCCGTCATCGTGCTGAGTTGCCTGCACGCAACCCCTGCTACGGCCACCCGCCAAGCTACTAAAACAGCGATCTTTGTCGACACCGACATCGGTATCGATGACGCTGTCGCCGTAGGTTGGCTGCTCAATAACCGTAAGGTCAACCTTGTCGGCTTCACGACTGTTTTTGGCAATGCCTCGGTTGAAAATACTACGCGCAACTTGTTAACTTTGCTCGATGTCGCCAACCGCGAGGAGCTTACGGTCACCATCGGTGCTGCCGCGCCCCTAGAGTTGCCGCGCTACCGCGCCGGTGTTGCCATCCACGGGCTCGACGGCTTCTGGTTCAACCAGCAGCCGAAAGATATCAGCACCCTGCCCACCGACGCCAGCGCAGCACTGATCGGTGCGGTGCAGGCGAACCCGCAGCTTACGATCCTGGCCCTCGGGCCGCTCACCAACATTGCTCGCGCCGTAACCCTTAACCCCACAGCCTTCGCCGATGTGCGCATCGTCGCCGTTGGCGGCGGCACTAGCGGTAACACCACGCCGGTGGCCGAGTTCAACGCCTTCCTTGATCCACACGCGCTCGACGTTGTGCTCGCCAGCCCGGCCCAGCTTGAGCTTGTTACTATCGATGCCTTCGACCAGCCCACCGTTGACCCTGAAGCGTTTGTCGCACATCTTGCCACAGAAGGCGGTGCCGTCGGCCAACTGCTGGCAACTATTCTGCCGCCGCATTTCCAGGCCATTGCCGGCGATGGCATCGCTGGTGAAGCAACGTTGCCGGATGCCGCCGCCGCCGTCTACGCCGTGCAACCGGGGGTGGGCACCGGCAACTCAGCACTTGTTCGTGTCTTGACCGACGGATACGGGCGCGGCCAGACTATTATCGCCGACACTTTTAGCGAGCGTGTCTCGCTCATCGGCGACCCTGAGGAGATCTCGGTGCTGGCCGAGTCGGCCTTCATCCCTGGCTTCGACCTCAATGGCGCGATTTTTCCAGCTTTTACAGCGTCAGCCCGACAACGCTATTGTGGTCAGCGATCTTCGTGAGCGCACGGTCATCCGCCAGATCGAGCGCGGACTCTTCCGCTAAATGCCGCCCGACGAGGGGTGGTGACACCACCCCTCAAAACCTCTTGTATCGCTTCGGCTTCCCTTCTGCCCAGCATCCAAACCGTGAGGCCATCGCCCATGAGCTACATTGTGGATATTTTGCTCACTGCACTCCGTCACACGATCGCCGATCTCGGGAAACAAGGCGGGCGACAGAGCGTCAGCATCTACGATACCGCCCAAGTCATCCGCTTTTCAACCGATAACGAAGCTCCCTGGCCAGCACTGGAATGGCTCCTTACTCAACAGGAAGCCGACGGTGGCTGGGGCAATCCGGCGGTGCCACGCGCCCGCGACGTGCCAACCCTGACCGCTGTGCTAGCGCTCCATCGCCACGCGCTACGACGCAGTACACGCGAGGCGATCCAGGCCGGGGTTAATTTTCTCCGTCGTCAGACGCAGGTCTGGAGCGGCCCGCTGCCCGAGGATCTGCCCGCCGGTATCGAACTCATTATCCCACATCTGCTCGAAGATCCTGCCAGCCAGGAACTTGGCGTCTTCGTGCCTGCCTACGCATCGCTGCTCGCGCTAGGCAAGAAGCGACGCGCGATGATCGCGCGTATCAGGCTTGAACCTGGCACCACCCCCGTCCATTCCTGGGAGGCTTTTGGTACCATCCCGACCGACCCTGATCGACGGAGCAGGCAGCATGGCCACAGCCCGAGCGCAACCGCCGCCTGGTTGCGCAGCGCAAGCCAGAACCCGCAGCTCCACGACGTACGTACATCAGTACACAGTTACCTGCGGTCGGCCAGTGCCGCCACGGGCAGCGATATACCCGGCCTTATGCCATCAAATTGGCCGATCGACCGCTTTGAGCAGTCTTTTGGCCTCCACGCGCTCTTGCTCGGCGATCTGCTCGACCATCCCGGGCTGCAAGACGTGCTTCAACCGCAGATCGCCGGACTTGCTGCTGCGATGCTGCCCTCGGGGCTGGGCTTCAGCGACTATTTCGTCGCCGATGGCGACGATACCGCCGCAGCCGTCGCGGTGCTGCACGCGTGCGGGCACAATGTGCCGATCTCAGTCCTCACGCGCTTCCAGGTAGACAACTATTTTGTTGCCTGGCATCAGGAGCTCCAGCATTCGCTGTCGGTCACGGCGCGTGCGGCCCATGCGCTGACTCGCCAGGGCTTCAACGTCGACGAATCCCTGCACCACCTCTGCAAGTTCCAGCTCCCCGATGGTCGGTGGATGACCGACAAGTGGCATGGATC
>JAAUTF010000601.1 GCA_012031775.1 Candidatus Altimarinota bacterium
CGAACTGGTGGTGCGCTCCACAGCTGCGACCAGGGTGGGGTGATGCTGGTCGAGCCGAACACGGGGCGCCTGGTCTTGCGTACGCTGGTCGAAGGGCGTAGAAATGGCGCTGCGGCTGAGCTCGAAGCGGGCCAGGCGCTGGCAGGCTGGGTGCTCGCTAATCAGATCGCCGCCAATGTGGCCGATGTCACCGCCGATCGGCGCTGGCAGGCTCACGGTGCAACTGATGGCGCGGCGCGCTCGGCGTTGGCGGTGCCGGTGTCGTTAGAGCGCGAGACGCTCGGCGTGCTACTGCTGCTGAGTACACGCACCGCCCATTTTAGCAACGGCCATGCCCAGCTTGCACAGGCCGCTGCTGGCCAGGCAGCGGTTGCGCTCTCGAAGGCCCAGTTGCACCGCTATGTCTCTGAGCAGAGCGAGCGGCTTGGGGCCTTGGCCCAGCAGCGCGAAGAGGAGGCAAGCAAGCTGCTTGCCATTTTGCATAGTATCGGCGATGGTGTGGTGATGAGCGATCGGTTGGGTCGTATCCGCATCGTCAACCCGGCGGCAGCGCACATTCTCGGCATCAACCACAACGATTTTGTGGGGCGCGCGCTCGACGATCTGCCTGGTGTGTCGACGACGATCGACGAGGAGAGCGCAGCCGTGCCCAGCAAATTTGCGGTCGGCGAGCGCACGGTGAGCGCACATGCGGCGCGGGTTGTCTCCGGGCGCGACGAATGGCTCGGCAGTGTGGTGGTTTATCACGATATTACCCGCGAGGAGCTCGCCGATCGTTTGAAGAGCGAACTGGTGGCCACTGCCTCGCACGAGTTGCGCACGCCGATGACGAGTATCCGCGGCTATATCGATATGCTGTTGCTCGGTACCTTCGGCGATATTAGCGCTTCACAGCGCGATGCGCTAAAGGTGATCAAAAACAACGTTACGCGGCTCGTCCATCTTATCGATGAAATTCTCGATATGTCGAGCGTTGAGAGTGGCGAAGTGCGCCTGCATCGCGCGCCGGTCGATGCCGCCGAGGTGCTGCGCGATGTGACACGCGAGCTTTACAGCCAGTTTCTCGAACGTAACGTTGCGCTCACCCTTGAAGTGCAGGAAGAGCTGCCGCCGGTCTATGCCGATCGCCAGCGCTTGCAGCAGATCGTAGTGAATCTTGTCGGCAATGCCTGCAAGTATACCCCGCGCGCGGCGAGGTTTTTGTGGCGCTCCATAACGGCGGTGGCGAGATCCGTATCGATGTACAGGATACCGGAGTGGGTATCGCCGAGGCTGCGCGCCAGCATATTTTTACGCCCTTCTACCGCGCCGACAATCCGCTGCGCGACGAAGTGGGCGGCACTGGCCTTGGGTTGCATATCACGCGTAAGCTTGTGGAGTTGCACGGCGGGCGCATCTGGTTCGAGAGCGTCGAGCGCAAGGGCAGCACTTTTAGCTTCACGCTGCCGCTCGCACCGCCGAGTTGAAGCGCTCTATGCTAGAGTAATCGTAAACCATTAAGAGGATTGTGTTGGGGGCACGGCGTAGCTGCGCACCCCAACAGGGCTCCTCTTACATACCTATTTGCGAAAGCGGAGCGAAGTATGACTGCACAGGCAAAAGCAGTGTTTTCAGTCGCTGAGTATTTTGATCGCGACGCGCAATCAAAAGAGAAGCTTGAGTTTTTCGCCGGTATCGTTGTTGCGCAAGCTGGTGCAAGCGGTCGGCATAATCTTATCGTGAGCAACCTGATCGGTCATTTGTATGCAGAGGTGCGCCGCAAGTCTATGTGCAACGGTATGTGCGCCAGACGCCACATTGCTGGTATGTTCATTTTGTCGATAGTCTAGACGCCGCACTCACCATCGAAACACTTGGCTACGAGTTGCCGATGGTGCAGGTGTATGCGGGGCTAACGTTTGTATAGCGTGTAATCGAGACGGCGTAAGGGCTGCGTATGCGCAGCCCTTACGCCGTCTTTTTTCTGCCGCCAAAGATCGCGTGCCCAGCCTGCATCCAGTAGACATCGACACTGGCAAAGCCCGCTGCGCGCAGCCAGAGCAGTTGGTCGAGCAGACTTGAGGGCTTATCGAAAGGCGCGGGGTCGGTTTCGGGGTAGCGATAATAGTTCCACTTTTCGCGCTCGAAAGCGGCGAAGGGAGCCAGGCTGTTGCCGAAGGTCAGCGCGCGCCGCAGCACGGCTGCGTCCCAAGCGTCGGCGGCAACTCGCTGTGCAGCAGCGTCGGCGGGCGCGACGAGATCGGCGATGATACAAACGCCACCGGGTTGAAGCAATGCGTACATATCGGCGAAGAGCTGCTGCTTCTGCGCGCCGTCGAGGTGGTGGATGGCCAGCGATGAGACTACGGCATGCGGTGTAGGGCTGCGTGTACGCCAACGCAGATCGGCGAGATCGAACTGCGCGGCGCTAAAACGCGACCCAAAACGCTCAAGCCGCGTACGCGCCGCCGCCAGCATCTCGGGCGAGCCGTCGAGCGCTTCAAGGGTAGCCGCCGAGTGCGCGTCGAGCAAGGCCTCGGCCAGCAAGCCCTCGCCACAGCAGAGCTCAAGGATATGCAGCTCGCCACGCTCGGTCGGCATGAGTGCCGCGATCGTCGCGAGCTGCACCTCGCGCTCGGGTACAAAAAAGCGCCCGAAGTTGATAAAGGCACTGGAGTTTTCGGCACCCCAGTCGCCGCTGTTTGTTGCTTGCATATCCTCGATTTACGGCACCTGTGCGGCCCGCAAAAGGCCGTCGATATTTTCGCCGATACTCGCTTGAGCATTAAAGATTGCTGATCCGGCCACGGCGTGAGTTATGCCAGCGCGCGCCAGGGCGGCGATCGTCTCCACACTCACCCCACCGTCAACTTCGATTGTCACGCGCTCCAGACCGCGTGCATCGAGCATTGCGCGCAGCCGCGCGATCTTCGCCACCGCTGCCGGGATCAAACGCTGGCCACCAAAGCCGGGGTTAACCGTCATCACCAGCACCTGGTCGATATCGGCGAGGATGTCGTCGAGCAGCGTCAGCGGCGTGGCGGGGTTGATCGCCACACCCACGCCCGCGCCGAGTTCGCGGATCTGCTGTACGCTGCGATGCAGGTGCGGGCATGTTTCCACATGCACATTAATAATGTCGCTACCGGCGGCCTTGAACTCGGCCAGGTAGCGCTCCGGCTGCACAATCATAAGATGCGTATCAAGCTCTGCACCGTAGCTAGCGGCGAGCGGGCGCAGCGCTTCGAGCACCAGCGGCCCGATCGTGATGTTCGGCACAAATTGGCCATCCATCACATCGACGTGGATGCGACGCACGCCGGCGACGAGGGCCGCTTCCACCTGCTCGCCAAGGCGGGCGAAGTTGGCGGCGATGATCGATGGGGCGAGTTGGATCATAGTACTAGTACAGGTTCTTGAAAGTCTCATTCGGGATTGCCCTCACCCTGTCCCCTCTCCCGCGTGCGGGAGAGGGCAGGGGTGAGGGCTGTGGCGGCGGAAAATTCGTAACGAACTTCTTATGTGGTGTGCTAGTTAAGCACGGATCTCATCAAGCGTTCGTTCGTCCACACGTGGCATGCCGCCGCGCTGCGAGGCGACCCAGGTACCAAGGCGGTTGGCAGCTTCGGCGATGCGCGCAAGGCTCGCGCCGCGCAGGTACTGGTGAATGAGGGCAGCGGTGAACGAGTCGCCGGCCCCGATCGTATCGGCGACCTTGACGCTAAAGCCGGGGTGCGCAACATACCCATCTTTGCCGACGAGCAGGCTGCCGTGGGCACCACGTGTTACACAGACGAGATCGAGGCTATAGTCTGCCAGTAGAGCTGCGGCCTGATCCTCCTCGCTGCTACCGGGCAAACCGAAGCGCGTTGCAACGGCGGCGAGCTCAGCGTCGTTGAGCTTAACAACATCGGCGAGCGCGAGCGACTCGCGTAGGATGTCGTCGCTGTCGTAGGGCGGGCGAAAATTGACGTCGAGCACACGCAGGGCTGTGGCGGGCGCGGCAGCGAGAAAGCGCTGGATCGTGGCGCGTGTTGTGGCGGCGCGCTGCGCCAGTAAGCCAAAGCAGATC
>JAAUTF010000602.1 GCA_012031775.1 Candidatus Altimarinota bacterium
GACGCCGCCGTGGACGAACGGGTGGCGCGCACCAAGCTGCCGGGCTCGCACGTGGCGGGCCGCGCCACCGTGCTGATCTTCCCCGATCTCAACACCGGCAACAACACTTACAAAGCCGTGCAGCGTGAAACCGGCTCGATCGCCGTCGGCCCGATTTTGCAGGGCCTCAACAAACCAGTTAACGATCTCAGCCGCGGCGCACTGGTGGAAGACATCATCAACACCGTGGCGATCACGGCGATCCAAGCGCAGGGGTAGCCGTAGCTGCGCAGCATGCTGCGCGAGACACGAAACTCGGTGCTTGCAGCGTAGCCGCAAGCACCGACACAACTTCGTTACAAGCTGTTTAAGACTACGACAGCTTTGTGGCACTCTGAAGACCTGTTGCAGCAAACGATCAAAGGCTTGGTCGTTCAACAGCCAGCGCAAGAAGATGATCAGCCGTGCCGAGGCCGGGGCAACGTATCTTGGTTTCGGATGACGCGACCGAATCGCGGTCAAAATCGTGCGCGCGATAACTTCTGGCTCTGCGCCTGCTTGCTGCTCACTTTGTTGGTACACCCGCGCTGCCTGCTGTGCCAGCTCGCAGTAGGGGCCTTGCCCCGAAACCTTTAGCAAGTTCTCGACCGCTGTTGCGCCCCACTCGGTTTTGATCGCCCCCGGCTCAACAACCACAACCTTGATGCCAAAGGGGCGCACCTCGTTCCGCAGGCAGTCGGAAAAGCCCTCCATGGCAAACTTAGTCGCCTGGTACCACGCACCAAGCAGCGACCATATCTTGCCGCCTATCGAGCTGACGTTGACGATCGTTCCGGAGCGCTGCTCGCGCATGGTCGGCAGCACCTGCTGGATAAGGGCCGCCGCACCAAACAGGTTGACCTCAAACTGGCGGCGCGCCTCCGCAAGCGGGGTATCTTCTACCGCTCCGTAGGAGCCATACCCGGCATTGTTGATCAGAACATCGATGCGACCAGCCTGTGCGATGGCTACTTGCACACAGCGTTCAATGCTAGCGCTATCAGTAAGATCAAGGTGTAGAACGTGCGCGCCTGCCGCCTGAAGATCCTGCATCGCTTCCACGCGTCGCGCTGCGGCATAGACAGTATACCCGTGCTGCAGCAGCAGTCGGGCGGTCGCTTTACCGATACCCGCCGATGCGCCAGTGACGATTGCTACCCGTGTACCCATTGTGTTTGCTCCTCGCTATTACGACAGTAGGGCGATTGCAAACACACGTTGCAAGCGTCCTAACTATCCCAGCCTGTTCAGGATTGCCATCTTCAGAGGTATGGTACACTTTGGAGTACACTCCAATGTCAAGAGGGAATTTGATGGTGATGCGAATTGGCGAATTAGCGCAAAAAACCGGGGTTTCGCCCGACACAATCAGGTTCTACGAGAAACAAGGCCTGCTAGATGCCTCGTTGCATGATCGTCACGCAAACAATTACCGGATGTACCGAGACGAAGCAGTTGAACGCCTGCTGCTTATCAAGCAAGCAAAACGGTTTGGCTTCACCCTGAGCGAGCTAAAGCAGCTCGGCCAGCAGTGGGACGCCGATAGTCTGTCGCACGATGACAAGATACTGGTGCTGCAGGAAAAATTCAGCAGATCGAGCAGCAGATACGAGAGCTTGCGCATATCAAGGGCTATGTGGAGGAAAAACTGCTAAAGCTACAAAACTCCGTCGGTGACACGGTGACACGGTGATAAAAGAAGCTCCGCGCCCGCTGGGGTTCAAAAAAAGGCCCGGCCTTTGCGTCTTTGTGTCTTTGTGGTTCAAAAATCTACAATCTGCAACCCGTGAAGCGACGAGGCTATTCTGACTCCTAACTCCTGACTTCTTCCCCAAGCGTGCTATAATCGGCGCGGTATACGCCGATTATAGCGCTGCGGGTTGCGGTGCAGTACTTCTGAATTCTGACTCCTGAATTCTGAATTCTAACCTCTGACCCCAGCTATTCGCCCGTGACGGTACTACAAATTGTTTTAACGATTGTTGCGTTGCCGCTGTTACTCTACCTCCCCGGCTGGGCGCTTGCGCGTGTGCTGCCGCTGGCACCCGCCGATATGCTTGAGGCATCTTTCGAGCGCGTCGCGATCGGCGCGCTGTGGAACGGCTGGCTCGCCATTTTGCTCGGCGCGCTCGGTGTTTTCTCGCTTGGCCTGCACCTCGTGCTGACACTGCTGTTCTGCGCGCTGTGCGTCTTCATCGCGCGCCGTCTGTATTCTAATTCGATAACAACAAGAAGCTCTGCGCCCTCTGCGGTTCAAAAAGGTACCATCGCGCAGCAACTGGCCTACGCCGCCGTGCTGTTGTTGGCGCTGCTGCTGGTGGCGCGGCCCTTTGAAGTGGTGCTCGGCGTGCGCGACGCTGGTGTTTACGCCAACACCGGCTTTGCGCTGGCGCGCCACGGCGGGCTGATCCAGGACGACGCCGTGCTCGCCGGGCTGGGCCAGGATGCCTTGAGCGCTGATGCCGTCGTGAGCGAACCAGCTGCGCAGGCGCTCTCGAACTTCACGATTGCGCAGCCGCGCGACCGCTATATCGCCACCCGGCTGCGCGCCGCTGGCTTCTTTGTCAACGAGGGCGACACGCCCGCAGGCCGTGTGGTGCCGCAGGGCCTGCACCTGCTGCCGGCCTGGATCGGCCTGCTCACCGCCATCGGCGGGCCTTACCTCGGTTTGTTTGCGCCTGGCCTGCTCGGCGTGCTCGGTGTCTGGAGCGTCGGCATGCTCGGGCGACGCCTGGCTGGTGCCTGGGTCGGCGGCCTGGCGATGCTTTTTTTGGCGCTTAACGGTGTACAGATCTGGTTTGCGCGTTACTCCACCGCCGAGACAGTTGCGCAATTTTTGATCTTCGCCGGGCTGTATTTCTTCTGCCGGACTGTCTTAGCAAATGAAAACGGGACTATCGGATTCGGCGGCAGAACCGCCCAATCCGATAGCCACGTTTCACATTCTGGCTGCTACGGCCTGCTGGCGGGCATCGCGATGGGCCAGGTGGCGCTAGCGCGTATCGATTTCTTTTTGCTCGGGCCGGTCGTGCTCTACCTCGGCTATCGCTGGTTCACACGGCGCTGGGCGGCGGGCGACTGGGGTTTGCTATTTGGTCTCGGCGCGATGCTGGTTCATGCGGCGCTGCATGTGGTGTTTGTTGCGCGCGCCTACTTCTTCGATACCGGCTTCGACCGCTTTCAAGATTATGCGCTCACCGCCTGGCTGGCGCTGCCTTTTCTCAGCGAAGGCGTGCGCGCAGCGTATCTGGCCGACCCTGAGGCGGCGATGAATCGCCCGCTGCGTGTCGCGCTGGAGCTTGGCCTAGCGCTGCTGGTGTTCGCCGGAGTTGTGGCGCTACGTTGGGCCGCAGCACGTATGGGCCAGCGCTCGCCGCTGCTACGCTTCGAGAACTGGCTGCAAGCCTATCGACCGCGCCTGATCACTCTAATAATGGTGGCTGTGCTGCTGCTGGGTGCTATACCTACCTGGTGCGCCCGCGCATTCTTACGCCCGAGGTACTGGCTGCAGTGCCGGGCTGCCTTGCGCCGGAGCAGCTGCGCACGCCGACAGGATCCTGCCTCAAGCTGCAAGGCTATGTCGCGCGCCGATAGCACTGCCCGACGATATGTTCTGGTATAGCGAGTACGACGGGATGAGTTGGTGGCAGATCTGGCTGGCCGACGAGAGCACCTTTGCCAGCGAGCCGGTACGGCTCAAAGACAAGTATATGATCCCGCTGGCGAATCTGGTGCGCGTCGGCTGGTACCTCTCGCCGCTCGGCATTGTGCTCGGCATCGTCGGCTACGCGCTCTGGTGGCGGCGCGGCCTGACCCACGCATCGTGGCTGTTTCTCGTCGTCGCTTTCCTCGGCACCTTCTTCTATGTACGGCAAACGTACGGCACCAGCGACCAGACCTACATCTATATTTTGCGCCGTTTTGTGCCGATCTGTTACCCGGCCTTCAGCCTGGCGATGGCGTATGCAGTGGTGGCGATTGCGGGAGAAGTCAGGAGTCAGAAGTCAGGAGTCAGAAGTCCAGGAG
>JAAUTF010000603.1 GCA_012031775.1 Candidatus Altimarinota bacterium
TGAGCGGCCAGGCGCCACCACCACCAGCGCCTGCGGCAGCATATACGCCGGTAAGCGTGCGCTCAGATACGTCAGCAATTGCTCGTGCAGCTCGCTATCGGCGGCTATCACGGCGCTTGGCGTATCGTCCGCTTCTGCTTCGCGCGCTAATGCCTCGTCGTGCAGGCGCACATAGGCAACCAACCGTACATCGGCAGGCGCGATCTCACGGGCGACCACGATCGCCTCGTGTACATGATCGTGGCTTACCAGTGCCGCCTCAACTTCACCTGGCTCGATGCGCTGGCCACGAATCTTGATCTGGTGGTCGGCGCGACCCAGGTAAGCGATCGTGCCGTCGGGAAGATACCTGGCCAGGTCGCCGGTGCGGTAGAGGCGCGCACCAGGCGCAGGGCTGAAGGGATCAGGCAGAAAGCGCGCGGCCGTTAATGCCGGACGCGCGTAGTAACCGCGCGCCAGCGCCCTACCGCCCACATACAGCTCGCCCACCTCGCCGGCCCCACCGGTTTCAGCCCCGTATCGAGAATGTAGGTGCGCACATTGGCGATCGCCTGCCCGATTGGCACTGTGGAGAGATCGCCCAGCTTGCGCGTGTCGAAACAGGTAGCATCGGCCGCAACCTCGGAAGAGCCGTAGATGTTCAGCAAGGTGCAATGCTGCCCCAGCCGCTGATGGAAAAGGCGCACCAGATCGGGCTGTAAGGCCTCACCGCTGCTAATGCAATAGCGTAGTTGCGACAGATCTTCGGCGAGCGGCAGATCGAGTTCGAGCAAGACACGCAGCAGCGAGGGCACCAGCACAAGGCGGCTAACGCGCTCGCGCGCAAGCGTCTGGACGAACCGTGCGGGATCGATCACGGTCTCCTGGGGGATAAGCACCAGCGGTACGCCGGCCAGCAGGGGGCCGAAGATCTCCCAGACCGAATCGACAAAACTCAGCGTTGTCTTCTGGCAACAGCGCTCGCCATCCTCGAAGGGGTAGACCTCCCACATCCAGCGGCAGCGGTTCAGCGTCGCCCCGTGTAGGCCGATCACCCCTTTGGGCGTGCCGGTTGAGCCAGAGGTGAACACGATATATGCCGCGCTCTCCGCAGCTCCGCGTGCTGTGGGGTTCACCGTGGTCGCTTGGCGTAATGCGTCGTCGACCCAGGTTTTGTCGATCGTGTCGAGCAAAATGACTTGCGGGCGGCGCGATCCATGCGCTAAGCCGAGCAACTGATCTAAGGAGGCGAGGAAGGCCTTCTGGGTTAGAATAACGTCCAGCTCAGCCAGCTTGGCCATAAGACGCAGTCGCTCCGGCGGGTAGGCTGGGTCGAGCGGCACATAGACACCACCGGCCTTCAGCACACCGAGGAGACCCGCGATCATCGCGAACGATCGATCAAGGCAGATGCCCACGCGCGGTTCATTAGCCTGAGTACGCTCGCGTAGGGTGTGGGCAACCTGATTGGCAAGTTGATTCAGATCTGTATAGCTGAGGATATACTGTCGGTCGAAGAGGATGTTCGTCGAGCCTGCCGTGGCAGCCAGCCGCTCAAAACGTAGATGCAGGCAGACATCGGTCTCAACAGCCAACTCGAAGGCCTCTGGCGCTGTAAGCATGACATACCTTTGCAGCTTATTGGAGCAGTCTGGAAAAACGACAGGCACAGCGTATAAGACCGCGAAGATCGAGGGTCGTTCGCAGTGTGTTTGAGGCCGCATTAAACCGACCTGATCCGCAATGCGGATCAGAGCACGTCGTGGTCTTGCGGCGTCTTGGTTGTGTGGTTGGAATAGTTAAATGGAATTAACTATAGTGTATCGAAGGGAAGTACAACGCTCAAGGGAAATATTACCTGTTCGCAAAGGGTTTGCACATATTTTTGCCAGGGCGCTCTTTCGTCTCAGCATGCTTGCTCGTCCAGCCGCTCCCGGGCAAAGGTCGTCATCTCGGCGAAGGTCATGGCCTGGCCCGCCGCCCACGCGGCGTAAAAGCAGAATCGCCCATGTTCTTGCGGGCCAGCGCCAGAATTGTTTCGTATTCGGCGCGAGCAAGGGTGTGGATGGGCGTGCTGCTCTGTTCGTGCTGAGCAATGGCGGCGCTCAGCAGCTGCACGCAGCACTCGCTCTGCTTCGCCAGCACGGTAGCGGCGATCGTGCCGACGACGCTGAGCAGATTATCCCGCGAGCCCATGTCCAGAAAGATGCTCAGGCTTTCGTGCAGCGCCGCCTTGCATTGGGCCATGTCCCCCTGGGCGCGGTAGAAGTAGGCCAAATTTTCCAGGGCGATGGCGCTGTTATATCTGTTGTCGAGCGCCCGCATCAGGCGCAGCGCTTCCTGCGTGTAACGCCCCAGGGCGCTGTAATCTCCCAGGCCATGGGCCGCGCTGCCCAGGTTGGCCAAGGTCAACGCCACACTGAAGGTGTCCGCGTGGCGACGATGCAGCTCCAGACTCTCGCGCAGCAGGCCCTGCGCCTCGGCGTAGAAGCCCTGGCGCAGCTTACTCAGCCCGAGGCTGCCTAAGTCGTGGGCCAGGCCGTAGCTGTCGGCCTGCGCTCTATCGATGGCCACGCACTCTTCCAGCAACCTCTCGGCCTCGTTATAGTGCCCCTGCTGCGACCAGGTGGCCGCCAGGTTGCTCATCGCCGCCACCAGATCTGGCGTTGAGCCGATGGCGCGCCGCAGCGTCAGCTCCTGCTGGTAATAGGATTGAGCCTCTGCAATATCGCCCTGGCGATGAGCCAGCGCAGCCAGGCCCTTCAGCACTTTTGCACGACTGCTTGGCTCTAGATTGTGTTCGCTCGCGGTGATGCCGTGCAGCACCCTGCCCAACCACTCGCGCCCCTCGCGCAGATGGTCGTGTCGCCACCAGAAACGCCACAGCGCCCCACCAAGCTGTGCGGTCTCGGCAAACCGCTGCTGGCTCAGACCCCAGGCCAATGCCGCTCGCAGGTTGTTGTGCTCCCGTTCCCAGGTGTGCCAGCCAGCGCTGCTGTTCAGCCCCGATAAGCTCGGGCTCAGCCTGTTGAGCCCGAGCGATCATGGCCTCCAAATGGCGCTGTGATGTTGTAGCGGTCTCGTCCGCCGCCAGGAGGTGGGCCGCAGCATACTGGCGGATCAGTTCGTGCAGCGCAAAGCGCCCATCGCCCGCCCGCCGCAGCAACGATTTGTTGCACAACGCCCGCAGCTGTTGGTCAGTCGCGCCCGCCACCACTACTCCCTCCGCTTGCTCAAAGCCACCCCGAAAGACGGATAAGCGGCGGAGCACGCGCTGCTCGTCCGCCATAAGTAGCCGCCAGGAATAGCTGAAGGCCGCCTGAAGGCTGCGTTGTCGCGCCGGGAGATCGTGCAGGTCGCTGCTGAGAGCGGCCATGTCTGTTGCAAGGCTGGTTGCGATCTCGGCACAGCACCGTTGGCGGGTGGCGCTGGCCGCCAACTCGAGAGCCAGCGGCAGCCCCTCGACGGTGCGACAGATGTCGGCCACCGCTGCGGCGTCGGCGTCCAGTGTGAAGTAACGCTGGACTTGCCGCGCCCGCTGGACAAACAGGAGCACCGCCGGGGCTGCGCTCCAGATCGCAATGGCTGCTGTTGAGTGGCGGCACTGGCAGGCCCGCAAGGTCGAAGATCCACTCGGCCCGCAACGCTAGCCGCTCGCGCGAGGTGACCAGCAGCGTGACGGCGCTGGTCTGTTGGATGAGCCTGGCGAGCAGCCCTACGCCCGCCAGCAGCTGTTCAAGGTTATCGAGGACGAGCAAAAGCTCACGATCCTTCAGGTAGGCGATGAGCTGTCCCTCTGCTGTCTGATCAGGCTGCGAAGGCAGCTCCAGTGCTGTCAGCAGTGTGGCTGGCAGCAGGTCGGCATCGTCGACGCCGACGAGCGGCACATACACCGCCCCATCGGCAAAAGCGCGGGCGTTGGCCTCGGCGGCGGCGATCGCCAGGCAGGTTTTGCCCACGCCTCCTGGCCCCACGATGGTGATCAGGCGGTGGTTGGCATCGGCCAGAAGTTCGCCGAGGGCGGCCAGCTCCGCTGCGCGGCCCAGCG
>JAAUTF010000604.1 GCA_012031775.1 Candidatus Altimarinota bacterium
GGCGGCGGTCGGTCAGGTCGCGACCGACGACAACGAAGGCGCTCAGCTTGCCGACCTCATCGCGCATGAGGGCTCCGCTCCAGGCGATCGGAACGACACGGCCCTGTGCGGTGATGAGGTCTACTTCGATCTGCTGTGCTGTGTTGCCAGTGATAAGGGCGTGAAACATGGCGAGAAAATGTGGGCGCTGTGCATCGGCGCAGAGGTCGCTGAGCGCGCGCCCCACCACATCAACGGCGGCAAAACCGGAAATGCGCTCGGCGGCACTATTCCAGGTGACGATGCGACCGTGTTGGTCGAGCGAGACGACGGCATCGTTGGCGCTTTCGGCGACACTGGCTAGATGTTGCTCGGCCTTCCGCACTTCAGCGCTAAGGCGTTCGCGCTCGGTGATATCTTCGAGTAACAGAAGCACTCGCTCGACGCGGTCGTCGTTGAGCAGCGGGAGGACGCGGTAAAATAGACACGTGTAGCCATACCGGGGGCGCGGTACGACAGCTTATCGCCGGTCGAAGCCTGGCCACTGGAGATGACGGCGCTGATTTTTTGGGCTAACTGCGTATATTGCAACAACACAGCAGGGAACACCGCGTCGATGGTGCATCCGATAGTGGCAGCGGCGCTACGCCGAGCTTTGGCGAGAAATTGCGGTTGGCAGCGACGACCTGTAAGTTGCGGTCGATGACAAGGAGCGAGGAGGGAATACTCTCGACGATGTGGTCGAAGAGCAGGAGCTGGCGGCGTTGGCGATCGAGCAGACGCTCATATTGCAGCTGCAGAGCTCGCGCTCGGCGAGAGCTGGCACAGCCACTGCTCTTGCTGGCTGAAGGGTTGATCGCCACATGTGCGCAGCACCGTGAGCACGCCGAGGGTCTCGCCGTGCGCGCAGAGCGGAACGACGAGCGCGGCGGCGATGACACTACGATCGAGGATCTCGGCGATACGCTCGTGACACAGGGCATCTGGGTAGCGCACGACCAGATTGCTGCCGAGGGCGAAGGTTGCCAGGGCAAACTCAAGGCTCTCAGCACTGTCGGCAAGAGGGGGGGTGGCTATCGCGCAATAGAAGCGTGCGGTCAGCCTTGTTAAAGGTCCAGAGTGAGAGACATGCGGCGGTAACCATGGCGGCAAGGTTGCTTAGATCGGAACGGGCGGCAGGCGGCGGCGCGGCCGGCTGGCCGAGCGATGTGGTGAGAAATGGCGCAGATGGGGAGGACATCGACTCTGGCTCCGACCAGGCTATGATGTTAATAATGGCACACGCTGCTGAAGTATAGCGTTCGCACGTTTCGGGCGCTATCCCACTGTGGTAACAGAGGCTGTTAGTACTGAATAGAAAGGGGAGCGAGGAAAAGGTAGGAACGTAGGAATCAAAAAGGCAGAGAACAGAGGTCGGCGGTAAGCGCCTGCGGAGCACATGCGAGCGGCACGATGGCAGCTTCAAGTTTCATTTTGTTGCTCTGTGAACTGCCTTAGTATAGATTGTTGTAATGCTAGGGGGGGGCATCGTTGGCAAGTAGTATAGCGCAAAACCCACAAGCAATAAGCCCGGCGAGCAGCCAGAGCGCTGCGCCGTAGCCACCGAGCAGCCCGGCGACGAGGCCAATACCGAGCGGTGCAGCAGTGCGTGCCCCGGTGAGCATGGCGTTTTGTGTGCCGCTGATACTGCCGTAGTTCGCGGCACCATAACGCTCGGCGAGGAGGGCAGCGCGCATAATGGTGAGGGTGCCGGAGCCTGCGCCGAAGAGCGCAATAAAACAATTGCGCCAATGGCACTTGGCGCAAGGCGAGCAGCGATCAGCGCCACGAGCTGCATAGCCATCAGGCCTGCGGTGATAGAACGGCGCGGAAAACGATCGCCGAGCGGGCCGATAGTGAGCCGACCGGCGAGCGACATCAGGCCGAAGAGCCCGGCGATCTGGGCGGCAAAGGCGGGGCTCTGGCCGCGCTCGATCAGAAAGGGGATGAGCGAGACGGTATTAGCGACGCCAACGATCGTCGAGGCGGCAAAGGCGAGCGTGATCCACCAGAAGCCACGGTCGCGCAGGGCATCGCGGGCAGATGCACTCGGCTCGATGACGCGGGGGGGGTGGAGGTGGTGGCGGCTACGTCATCTGCGTTGCGTTCTTGCTTAGCTGGAAGGGCCTGGCCATCGGGCAGCAGACCGAGATCCTGGGGGCGTCGCCGTAGGAACAGCGCGTGGATGGGCAGTGTTACGAGGGCGAGCAGGGCGGCCAGGGCGAGCAAGGCCTGACGCCAGCCGAGCCATTCGACCAGGAAGGCGCTGAGCGGGATGAAGACAAAGCTGGCCAGAGCGCCGAAGAAGGTGAGCACGGTGAGCGCGCGCCCACGGCGCTGGCGGAACCAGACAGCGATAATTGCGAAGGCGGGTTCGTAGAGCACGGCGGCGCTGACGACGCCAAGCAGCGCCATAATTACATAGAAGGCCCAGAGCTGATCGACTTGCGACCATACGACGAGCAGCGCTGGGCCGAGGATCGAGCCGGTGGTCATGAGCACGCGCGGGCCGTGACGGTCGAGCCAGCGACCGACGGGCACAGCGGCGAGCCCTTCACAGAGCAAGAGTAGCGAGAAAGCGCCGGTGAGCGCAACGCGCGACCAACCGAGATCGATGCTCATCGGCGTGATAAACACGCTAAAGGCATAGTACAAAATGCCCCAGGACACAACTTGAGCGATCGAAACGGGGACAAGCATCACCCAACCGTAGTAGACCGGGCGACGCAGAAGATTAACCATAGGTGCAGGCTTGTTGTTTGGAGACCGAGAACCAAGAACGAGAACTGGACGAGCGTAAAGGAACCTGGGAACCTAGTGTAGCCCAGCGACGTATTCGACTATTTAATGATGGCGTCCCAATGCAGCAGAAGCACTCTGCAATCCTACCAGGAACCAGGGAACAAGAGTGCGACGTTTGGCGAGGAGCCTGGTTGTGAACTATCGGCACATCTGGTTGTCGTCATAGTTACAGGTCGCTGCGGTTTCTTCGGCCTGACACGGCATGTTCAGGACGCCGTAGGCCTGCGATGAACTGACAAAGGTGCGTGCGCGTTGGAGCTGGGTATTGAGCCAGTTCGCGAGCGCCGGGGTCAGTGGGCAGATCTCATAGCTGCCGTCGGGGTGCTGAATAATCACGTGCAAGTTCTCCTTTAGCTACTGCGGTGTGAGCGGTATCAGCCGTGATGTCAGATCTAGTTCTTGGGCAACAGCGTGAACGCTAATGGCTGGGCCACAGCAGCTATTCGCTTCACCGTTACCGGCGGCTACCGGCCCGGAGCATACGCCGGTTGCGGGCAATACTAATTCGACGTGCTGCGCCGCATCCCAATCGCCAGCCAGAGCTGCAGTCACCGAACGGGCCTGCTCGTAGCCGGTGAGCAACAGAAAGGTAGGTGCGCGGCCATAGCTTTTGATGCCGACGATATAGAAATCGGGCTCGGGGTGGCTCAATTCGTTCACACCGTGGGGGCGAACGGTGCCGCAGCTGTGCAAGTTCGGGTCGATGAGTGGGGCCAGCGCTGTTGGCGCTTCAACCGCAGAGTCAAGGCCCAAGCGCAGCTCGCTGAGCATCTGGAGATCGGGGCGCAGCCCGGTAGCGACGATGATCTCATCGACGGGGGGCAGACGCTGTTCACCGGCATGGACGACCAGGCCATCGGCGGTGCGTGTGATACGGTCGCTGCGCCACGAGCTGACGAGCTGGACACGGCCGGTGTGGACCAGGGAGCGCATGCGTGCGCCGAGGGCACCGCGAGCAGGTAGAGCGTCGTTGGCGCCGCCGCCATAGGCACCCTGAATGTCGCCGCGACGCACAGCCCAGGTGAGCGCGGTGCCGGGCGCTTTGCGCGCTGAGGGTGGCCAGATCGAGCAGGGCGTTGAAGGCCGAGTGGCCGCTGCCAACGACGAGGACGCGTTTGCCGGCGTAGCGGGGGCGCTGTGTGCCGAGCACATCGGGGATGCCGTAGAAGATGCGCTCGGCGTTGGCGCGCTCGCCCGGCGCGGGCAG
>JAAUTF010000605.1 GCA_012031775.1 Candidatus Altimarinota bacterium
GAGCCCTGTGCCGCCCGCTTCGGGCGCCGCTGACACGAACGGCTCAAACAAGCGCCCGCGCAAATTCTCGCGCACGCCTGGGCCGTGATCGATCACCTCGATCACCGCGCGCTGCTTGTCGTCACGCTGCGCGCGCACGACGACGTCTCCGGCACACGAAACCAGCTGCGCCCGGTGGCGGCAGCCAGTGCGATGTCGGTGCTGCCCATACCGGTGCCAAACGCGCCCACGCAGCCGTAGGCCGTCGAGTGGCTGTCGCTGCCAACGATGACCATGCCGGGCTGCGCCAGGCCCTCTTCAACCAGCACCTGGTGCGAGATACCGCGCCCGGCCTCGAAAAAATGGCGAATGCCCTGTGCGCGCACCCAGCGCCGCAGTTCGGCCTGCTTCTCCGCCGTCTGAATGTTCGCCGCCGGCGCGACGTGGTCGATCACCACCGCCACGCGCTCGGCATCCCAGACGCGTTCCGCGCCCAATTCCTCGTGCAAATGGTGATGATGCTCGGCGCAAGGCTGTCGTGCATCATCACCAGATCCACGTCCACCGCCGCCACCTCGCCCGCATACACTGCACGCCCCGCCGCTCGCGAAAGAATTTGTTCGCTTAATGTTTGGCTCATTTCTACTCCATAGATGAAGGAACAAAAGAACAAAAGAACAAAGCTTCGCTTGCACCAGGCCGCTTCTATTTCTGGCCCCTCCTTCTTTCGTTCCTCTGTTCCTCTGTTCTTTCGTTCCTCTGTTCCTCTGTTCTTTACCCCTACTCCGCATACTCATACAACAACCCATCGACCTCCTCGCCATCCAGGGGTCGTTCATCGGCCAGTGCCTTGATGCGTGCCGTGGCGCGGCGGGCCTGGTTTTCGCTCAGCGCGATGCCCAGTTCGCGGGCGCGCTCGGCGATGGCATGCCAGCCCACAAGTTTGTGTGCAATGGCCACGGTGCGCCTGCGCCCGAAGAGCGACGGGTCGAGCGCCTCGTAGCTTTGCGGGTCGCGCAGCACTGCATTGGTATGCAGCCCCGCTTTATGCGTAAAAGCCGTTGGGCTGGTGATGCAGTTGTTGAAGGGGATGGGGATGCCGACAAAATCGGCGATCAGATGGTCTAGTTCGGGGATGAGCGCCAAATCGTAACGCGCCACCAAGTTCGCGTCGAGCACGGCCAGCCGCGCGATAAGCCCGCCTAATGGTGTGATACCGTTGCGCTCGCCGATGCCCAGCACCGATACGTCGATATGCGTCGCGCCCGCCTCCAGCGCGCAGAAGGCGTTGGCCGTGGCGCAGCCGCTGTCGTTATGGCCGTGGAACTCGATGTCGCAGCGCACCGCCTGGCGCACGATATGCACCACTTCATAAACCTCGCGCGGTGTAGCGATGCCGACCGTATCGGCCAGGCCAATGCGCTGCACGCCCAGATTGTCGATCGCGCAGTAGACGCGCAGTAGGTCGGGCAGCGGGGTGCGAAAGCTATCTTCGCAGGAGAACCGGATTTGCACATCGTGGCTGCGGAGGTAGGCGATCACTGCTTCAGCCTCGGCGATGATCTCGTCGAGCGAGCGGCCGTGGCTAGCGCGGCGCAGCTGCTCAGAGGTGGCAAAAAGCATGTTCACGCCTTGCGCACCGCATTCGACAGCCAGGCGCGCATCGTCGGGGTGGCAGCGGATGTGAGTCAGCACGCGGGCGCGTAAACTGCGGCGGGCGATCAGCTCAAGGTCGCGGGCGCTCTGCGGCGAGGCTGCCGGCGAGGTCATCTCGATGAACTCGACGCCGAAGGCGTCGAGTAGTTCAGCGATAGCGAGCCGCTGCTCGCTGCCAAAACGCGCCTGGGCGAACTGCTCGCCCTCGCGCAACGTCGTCTCGACCAGCGCGAAGCGGTTAGGCACAATCATAATGTGCGTGCATCCTCAGTTGACAGGAGCCGAACAGCTCCGGGCGGCAGTACTGCGGCGTATACGCGACCGACGAGACCTTCATGCGCTTTTTCAATCGTTGTTCCTCCACTTTTATGCACCGCAAATCCGTTAAGCTAATTGGTCTGTTGTGGGCGGCATTTCAGCAGCAGAACTGCCGAAATGCCACCCACAACGCCCTTTTTTGCGTGATTTGCGGTGGGTACGTAAAAGCCCGGCTCACCATCTGCCTGGTGAGCCGGGCTCGTCTGTTGTGATCCCCTTGCAGACAAGCAGCGCTAACCAGACCCGGTGGCCGGCTTCTTCCCGCGCTTCAGCTGCTTGGCGATCTGATAATTCATGCGTAACAATACCTTTTTGTGTGCTGCGCGCTGAATATACCAGCAAGCCGCTGCTTTGTCAATACATCCGCTGAAAAGAGCGTTCCTGAGGTTATCGGTAGTAAAGCTGCCAGTAAGCTCAGAAGCCCTACTTCTTTTCGATGATTGACAGCGCAGCTGTCTTGTTATACACTGACCATGGTCACTGACCATGGTCAGTGTATGGAGGCCAATGAATAAACGCAAAGTGCAGAAAGAAGCTACGGCGGCGCGCATTTTTGCGGCGGCAATGGAGCTTTTTCAGACGCAGGGCTATCGCGCGACGACGGTAGAGCAAATCACGCAGCGTGCCGGGGTGGCGAAGGGCACTTTTTTTACGCACTTCCCCAGCAAAGAGGCGGTGCTTAACCACGTCGGCGATGAGCAGATGCAGCGTGTAAACACCACGATCGCCGCCGCAGGAGGTTTTGCTGCCTGGCCGGTGCGTGAGCAGCTTAAGCTCATCTACCGGTCGTTAGGCGAGGGTGTGACGCAGAACGCGCCTTTTGTGCGCACGCTGGCGATCGAGGCACTGGTGCAGCAAAGCCTGCTAGACTACGATGCTGCTAATATCAGCGCGCTGGATGCGCTGCTCGCTACAATCATCAGCGCTGCCCAGGCGCGCGGCGAGATCCGCAGCGGTAGCAGCGCCGCCGAAGTGGCGACCTTGTTACGCGGCGTCTACTTCGTCGCTATCATCACCTGGTTTCAACAGGGCGATGTGCCCTTCACGCCGATCGCCCTGCGCTATCTCGATCTTGTCCTCGATGGTATCGATACCAAATCTGGATAAAGGATTATGTTCATTCGGATCTGTTGGTGGCGTAGCTAGCAACAAACCCGAACAAACTGCAGCTCTTCACCCGAATTTGGTGTAAGCGGTAAGGAAAATGTATGTCGCCGCTCGCTCCCGGCCCGCGTAGCCGCTCGCTGCTCGGTATGTTGCCTACCATCCGCCGCGATGTGCTCGGCTTTGTGCGCGACACCCAGCGCAGCTATGGCGATGTCGCGCGCTATCGCCTTGGCCCGCTGATGTCGCATCTCGTCAGCCACCCCGATAGTCTCAAGTACGTCTTGCAGGACAATGTTAAGAATTACAGCAAAAACCATATCAGTTACGCCATGGTGCGCTGGACGGTGGGCAACGGTATTCTCACCAGCCAGGGCGACTTCTGGCTGCGCCAGCGCCGCCTGGCCCAGCCCGCCTTCCATCGCCAGCGCCTTGCCTTGCTCGCCGATGGCATGGTGCGCGCTACCCAGGAGTTGATCGATAGTTGGCAGCCGCATATCGCGCGCGGGCAATACCTCGAGATCGGCGAGGAGATGATGCGCCTCACGCTGCGCATCGTGGCCGATGCGCTCTTCGGCACCGACTTGAGCGCGCAGACGCAGCAGATCAGCCGTAGTTTCAACGAGTTGAGCGCGCAGACGATCGATCGCTTTCGTACCTTTCGTATCTTGCCGCCGGTGCTGCCCACCGCCGATGACCGCGCTTTTCGCCAGGCGCAGCATACACTCACGACCGTCGTTCGTTCGATCATCGCCGAGCGCCGCCGCAACCCCGTCGATCGCGGCGATCTGCTTTCTATGTTGATGCTGGCGGTGGATGAGGAGACCGGCGCACAGATGAGCGACGATCAGCTGCGTGATGAGGTGATCACGATGCTGCTCGCTGGCCACGAGACAACAGCGACCGTGCTGGGTTGGGTTTGGGCGATGCTCGATCGGCACCCGGCAGTGGCCGATCGGCTACACGAG
>JAAUTF010000606.1 GCA_012031775.1 Candidatus Altimarinota bacterium
TCGCGCGCCTGCGTGATGCGCGCGATCGTATGCGGACACGTGTAGTTACGCCACCGTCGCCTCCGACTGCTTCACGTGCGCCGGAGCCACCTCCGCCCCCCGCGCCCACCGTGGCTCCCGCTGCTGCTACCAACAGCGATGAAGCTCTAGCCAGTATCCTCGCCGCACGCCAACGTGCCCGTCGCAAGCAGAACGACAATTCTTCATAGGGTTTAGCTACCACGCTGATGCAGGCGAAAAACCGCCGACGGTGTACGCCGTGTTAATAGGCTAATAACGCGCGCGCCGCAGTGAGAATGGTTCGCGTATTTGGTCGGAAGGCGTCTTCGAGCGGTGGGCTGTAGGGCACTGGTGTGTCGGGTGCCGCAAGGCGAGCGATTGGCGCATCGAGGTACTCAAAGGCGCGCTCGGCGATCAGCGCGGCTACCTCGCCCCCGACGCCGCAGGTGCGATTGGCCTCGTGGACGACCAGCACTTTGCCGGTCTTGCGTGCGCTCTCCAAGATAGCTTCCTCGTCGAGCGGCTTAAGCGAGCGCAGATCCAGTACCTCGATGCTATGGCCATCGCGCTCTAACTCCTCGGCGGCGCGCAGCGCCTCTTGTACCATAGCGGCATAGCTGATAATCGTCATCTCCTCGCCCTGATGCCGCACTGCCGCCTTACCGAGCGGCACGATGTCGCGTTCGTCGCCGCGCAACGGGCCTTTCAGCGATCGGTAGAGATACTTCGTCTCATAGTAGATCACCGGGTTCGGGTCGGCTATCGCGCTTTGTAGCAAGCCCCAGGCGTCGGCGGGTGTTGATGGTGCCACCACTTTGAGCCCTGGTGTATGCACAAACCAGGCCTCGTTGCTTTGTGAATGGAAGGGGCCGCCGCGTAGCCCGCCGCCGCCTGGCGCGCGAATCACGATCGGCACCGGCTGGCCCCAGCGGTAGAAGTTCGTTGCCGCAAACTGCACGATCGAGTCGAAGCCGGTCGAGATAAAATCGGCGAACTGCATCTCGACCACCGGGCGAAAGCCTTGAAAAGCCATGCCGATGGCTACACCGACCATAGCCAGTTCGGTCATCGGCGTGTCGATCACGCGATCGGCACCGAATTCCTCGATCAGGCCCTGGGTTACTTTGAAGGCGCCGCCGTACACGCCGATGTCCTCACCCATCAGCAGCACGCGCTCGTCGTTGGCCATGGCGTGGCGTAGCCCAGCGCGGATCGCTTCCAGATACGTCAGTTCGCGCGTGCCTGCCGCGCCCGCGATCGTATTGATTGTCTGGTGCAGCCCCTGGTCCCAGGTCATAAAACTATTCCTTTACCAATACTCCGTTGGGTCTGTAGGGCGCGCATGTGCGTCCCTACACGACCCAACGGGCATTACGCATAGACGTCGTCGGCCACTGTCGATGGATCGGGGTACGGCGATGCTTCGGCACGGGCTTGCGCTGCGTCGAGCTCGCGCTCGATGCGGTTGAGCAGGTCGCTTAAACCTTTGTCGTCGAGCAGGCCACGCTCGTACAAGTATGCCTCGAAGCGCCGGATCGGGTCGCGTTGCTGCCATGTTGCCAAAAGATCTGGCGGAACATATGCCATATTGTCGTGGATGGCGTGGCCGCGCATCCGCATCGTCTTGCACTCGATCAGTGTTGGCCCGCCGCCGCTACGCGCATGCGCCACCGCTGCCTGCACTGCAGGGTAGACGGCAAAGAAATCGTTGCCGTCTACCACCACGCCGGGCATGCCGTAGCCTGCTGCGCGATCGGCGATGTTTTCGATGTTCATCTGGCGTGCGAGCGGGGTGGAATAAGCATATTGATTGTTCTCGCAGATAAACACCACGGGCAATTGGAACACCGAGGCCCAGTTTAGCGTCTCGTGTGCAAGGCCCTGGCTGCTGCTGCCGTCGCCGAAGAAGCCAAGTGCCACACGGGGCTCGCCCTTTAGCTTAAACGCCTGCGCGGCCCCGGCGACAACCGGCAGCGAGGCTGGCAGGTGGCTGATGAAGCCGATCAGGCCAAGCGACAGATCGCCCATGCCGTGGATATTAGCGTCGCGCCCGCGCGTTACGCCGCCAACGCGCCCAAAATACTGCGCCAGAATGCGCTCGGGGGTTAGGCCACGTGCCAGATACGTGCCGAGATCACGGTGCATCGGCGCTGCGACATCATCTGGGCCAAGCGCAAGGGCCGCAGCGACGCTGATCGCCTCGTGGCCAATTTGCGAAAAATAACCGCCGACGATTTTGCTCTGTTGTGCAGAAAGGTGCCGCGGTCGTCGAGCGCACGCGCCAGCCGCATCCAATAGTGGGCCTGGGTGAGTAAGTCGGGGGGAAGCTCCATAGGTTGCTCCTTCGCTCAGCAGGGCTTCTAGCTATTGTACCGCGAGAGTAGGGTCGGGATTCAGGGTTCAGGAGTCAGAATTCAGGAGCCCCAGCGCAGCACTCATCGTCAGCTTATGGATTGCATCGTAATCCCCAGGCACAATCTGCAATCTACAATCATCTATGGCGCACGCTGCTGCCAGGCGATCTTATGCCGATCTTGCCTTGCGGCAGAACCTTCGAGTAGGGTACAATTCCATCTATAGGTGGCACTCTGCAAAAAACCTGTCACCTCTAACCTGTCACCTCTAACCTAAGAGCCGCCTATGTTTCGCCTCTCCTTTATCTACCCCGAGATGCTGCCGCTGCTGCTGTTGCTAGTTCCGATATGGGCACTAGCGCTGCTGACGCCGCGCCGTCTCGATCCAATACGCTTTTGGACTAGCCTGGGCTTGCGCACTGTCTTGGTGCTGGCGCTGGTGCTCGGGCTGGCGGGCACGCAACTGGTGCGCCCGGTCGATCGCCAGACGACGGTGTTTCTGCTCGATGGCTCGGATAGCCTTACGCCCTCGGCGCGCGCCCAGGCCGAGACGTTTATTGCCGAGGCGCTTGCCCAGATGGAGGATGAGAACGCAGCGGCGCTTGTGGTCTTCGGCGGTAATGCACTAGTAGAGCGTGCGCCAAGCGGCGAAGACCGTCTGGGCCGCATCGCCAGCCTGCCCATCGCCACACGAACGAATATCGAACAGGCTATTCAGCTCGGCTTAGCGCTCTTTCCCTCTGATACGCAGAAGCGCCTCGTGCTGCTTTCTGATGGCGGTGAAAACGATGGTGCAGCGCTTGAGGCGGCACGAATCGCGACAGCGCGCGGTGTGCCGATTTCGGTTGTCGATCTGTCGCTGCCCGGCGATGATGCTGAAGCGCTGGTCGCCAGCCTCGATGCGCCGGCTCAGGTGCGCGAGGGCCAGGAGGCCGTACTGACGGCGCGCATCGAGAGCAGCGTGGCGCAGCCGGCTACTGTACGCCTGCTGCTCGAGCAGACGGTGATCGCCGAGCAGCCGGTTGATCTGCAGCTGGGTCTGTCGCCGCCAACGCTCGATGCACTGCTCACGGCGGTCGAGCAGCTTGTTGTCGGGCGTCGCGTGGCGCAGCTCGCAGACGTCGTAGGTGAGCTGATAGCGCGCGCTCGCGTTGCGTGACAGCAGACGTGGCAGCCCATCCCCGAGCAGCGCCATGTAGCTCCGTTCATGTCCAGAAAATTTGTGTTGGAGTTCGGCCTCGACCTGCGAATTCCAGACTGCATCCTGCAGCTCGCGCTGACAGCTCGGCACTACCTCGACCGCGACTGGCCGATGCTGACCGACGCCGTACCCGCCAGCGACCCCGAGCGAGAGCAGCGAGCCGACCAAGGTGATCACGCGTTGCTCCCGTTGACGACGCTCGCTCCGTGCGAGCTGCTCGAGCAGCACGGCGAGGCTGATGTGGCGGTCTTCCGGTCGCGGGCTGAGGCCGATCGCCAACAGCCGGTATAGCCAGCGCGGCATCGCTTTCGGACGAGCTGGCACGGACTCGCCGACCTGGGGCCGCCCCCCCTACTCCATGCCTCCCACAGGGCCACGCAAAACGCGAACTGATCGCTGCTCGCCGTGGCCGGCTGGCGAGCGCGTTGCTCAGGCGCCATGTACTCGGGGCCATCGTCGC
>JAAUTF010000607.1 GCA_012031775.1 Candidatus Altimarinota bacterium
TGGGCGACGGGCTGGGCGACGACCGGTGTTGGTTCGGCAAGCTCCGCCTCAACAAGCTCAACCTCAGCTTTGTCTTCGTGCAACGCCGGCACTTCCACAACAGCCGACGCAGCGAACTCCACCGCCACCTCGGCTGCGGCCTCCTCGATCTGCGGCGTCGACACTACATCTAGCGTCAGCGCCGGGGCATCCTGCAGATCGGCGACCGGGGCCGGCGTTAAACCAGCCTGGACTTGCCAGTAATCGGAGATGAACACCGGCTCAACAGTAGTAATAGAGGGGCGCGAGGTAGAGACAACAACGCTAATATCATCGATCGGCAGCGGGTTTTCCGGCTCGTACAGCCGTACTTTGAAGCTATGCGTATCGACATCGTTGCGCGGCACGTAGTTGCCGAGGCGCGAGGTAACAAATCGCACCGTGCCGTCGACTTCTTCGCGGGCGAAAAGATCACTGTTTGCGCTGAGCGCAGCATCGATAATAGCGGCAAAAGCTTCGGGTGTGCTGTTATAGCGCGGTGCCAGATAATCCGCAAGGTTCGCGACCGACTGCCGAATCGGCGCGTCAACCGCAAAAAGCACGCTCTGCCCCATCATAAGGCGATGGATCTCTTCGACCAGCGCCTGCTGCTCGGTGGTGCCATTAAACGTGTTGACGGTCATTCTTTATCCTCCGCCACCAAATCTTTGAGCAGCTTGAGATACTGCTCAAGCACTTTATCGATATCTTGTGGTTCGCCGCTGCTCCGGAGCCACTGCAAGAGTTTATCGAGCCCCGTTTCGCCGAACGTGATCATTTTGACGTCCATAATACTCCGCATTTAAACAACAGCAAGCAGAGAGGAATTGCCCTCCCTGCTTTATTGCTCACTATTATACCATTAAATGACATAAGGCTTGCATAGCCGAGCGCGCTTTTGCCGCGCCCAGCCACGCAATAACTCTTAATCTTGCAGGCTTTCGAGCGCGCGTGCAAGTGCGCCGACGCTGACCGCGTCGGGGCCAAGAATGGACGCCACGATCTGCACCGGGCGCGCGAACTGCGGCGCGATAAATTGATTAACGTGCTCGCGGATCTCGCTGAGAAAATGCTCTCCGCCGATACGTACGACGATGCCGCCGAGCACCACCATTTGTGGATCGAGCAAGGCGATGATTTGTGCGATACGTGTGCCCAGCAAGGTAACGGCCTCGTTCACCACCTGATGCCCCACCGCAGAGTCGCCAAAAATATCTTCGAGATTATCGGTGCTCAGCCCGAGTTGAGCGGCCCGGCTCGTCAGACCGCCGATCGAGACAAATTGCTCGAGCGTCTCCGGACGTTCCTTGCCATTCCAACCCATACCGACTACAGCGTGGCCGATCTCGCCCGCTGTAGAGGTAGCACCGTGGTAGAGCCGACCATCAAGGACCATGCCGCCGCCGACGCCGCTGCTCAGGTGCAGGTAAAACAGGTGCTGGCAACCGCGCCCGATGCCAAAAGTTGCTTCGGCGAGCGCAATAAGGTTAGCGTCGTTGTCGATCAGCGTGACAGCGTCGAAGGCTTGCTCGATGCGCTCTTGGAGCGGGTAGTTCTCCCAGCCAGCGCGCCGCGGCGAGAGGAGGATTGTACCAAAACGTGGATCTACCGGGCCATTAAAACCGACGCCGACGCGCAGTAAGCGGTCGACGGGCATTGCGGCCTCGTGCAGTAGTCGCCGGGCCAATGCTACCGCATGCTCAAGCGTAGCGTCTGGATCGGCAGTTGGCAGATCGCTGTGCAGTGTCGTAAACGTGCGCGTGCCAAGATCAACAAGTGCCGCACGTAAGCCGTAGCTGCCCAGATCGATGCCCATGACACCGCCCTGGTTGCCGAGCAGGCCCCATTCACTCTGGGCGAGACGTTCGCTCATCAGCGTGTTCAGGTTCTCCATGCTCTGGCTCCCTTCTGCTTATATGGCATTCGCCACAATTAATTATATCCCAGTCCTTAATAGATTGTAAAGGCGTGTTGATTGTGCTGAGTAGCGTTACTATAACATATTACGCAGCGGTGCTATAATGCCTACGATAATATTCTTGCGCAGCATCAATAATGCGCTTGTCATATACAGGCACCTATGCCCTTCTCACGCTATCGGCAACGCTCGGTCAACGATCTGGCGATAAGTCAGGACGATCGCCCCCATAGCCCTAAACTCGCCCGACAACTGCGTCGCACACTGGCCGACTTGTTCCAGACCGGAGCGTACGCGATTATGATCTTTCTGCTGATCTCGACGTTCATCGGGCGTTTCGAGATCCAGCAGACAAGTATGGAGCCAACCTTTCGCCCCGGCGAGCGGGTTATTGTTAATCAGGTCGGTCGAGTCTTTTCAACCTGGATGGAGCCGTCTGTGTATGCCGCCCAGGGGGGCACGTCTAATAGCATTGGCCTTGCACGTGGCCAGGTCGTCGTCTTCTACGACTCCGCAGCGAAAAATAATGTACCTCTCATTAAGCGGTTAGTCGGCGTGCCCGGCGATACGGTAGAGATTCGCGATGGCACGATTCTGATCGATGGGGTAGCGCTCGATGAGCCTTATCTCGATAGCGGATACACAACTTGTACCAGTTTTTGCGGGCCGTTGACGCTGAGCGACGAGCAGTATTTTCTCATGGGTGACAATCGCACCGTCAGCCGCGACTCGCGCGATTTCGGCCCTATCTCTGGCGACCAGATGATCGGGCGCGTTGTGCTGCGTTTCTGGCCACTTGGGGTGTGGAAGATCTTTTGATCTGGCAGTGGGCCAAGTTGTGCGATGCACAACTTCGGCCCATTTTTTATTTTAGGGGTACGAGAACGGCTTCGATGTCGCTGCGACGTTCTTCGAGCCAGGGTGGCAGTTGCAGTTTGCTGCCGAGGTGCTCTACTGGCTCATCGGCAGTGAAGCCAGGGCCGAGGGTGGCAAGCTCGACGATGTGGCCATCGGGGTCGTTAGTGTAAATGCTCTTGAAGTAGATGCGGTCCATCACCGGCGAGACCCGTAAACCTGCGCTGAGCAGCTTCTCACGCCATTCGAGTTGCACATCCTCGTTCGCCAACGCCAGCGCAAAATGATGCGTCTGCCCCGCCCCCATCCGCACGCGCGGCTCCTTTGCAGCATCACGCCCAAAATAGGTGATAACTGTGCCGGGTCGACCGTCGCCCACGCCCCAGTACCAATGCGCCGAACCAGGATCGTCGAAGTTCGATGTCATCTTCACGCGGCGCATACCCAGCAGTTCACCGAAGAACGTATGCGTTCGCTCGATATCCGAGCTGATAGCGGTAATATGGTGCATGCCCTGCTCAAGCGCCATATCCGGAGTGATATCTGGCATTGGCTCCGACCACGTCGTCGCTGCGATCGTCTCGGCATCACGATTGGCGACACGCATGGCCGCAGGCGGCGCGCGGAAGGCCATGCCAAGCGCATCGGCTGTCTCGTCGATCGCCCAACCGGGGCCGAGTGTGGCGATCTCGATGATCACACCGTCGGGGTCGCGAAAGTAGATCGATGTAAAATAGTGGCGGTCGAAGGGCCGTCGACGCGATACCGTGATCGACCAGACGACGTTTCCACTTCAGCAGGCCGTCGCGGTCGGCCACTTGCAGCGCAACATGGTGCGTGCCGCCGATGCCCGGCGCGCCACGGGTGGCGCGCCGCCATTCGAAAAAGGTGATCGCCGTACCTGGATCGCCGCCTCGGTTGCCGAAGTAGAGATGGTAGCTACCAGGATCTTCGAAGTTTACCGTCTGCTTCACCAGCCGCTGCCCGAGCACCTGAGTGTAAAAATCGACGGTGCGCTGGGCGTTGGAAGAAACCAACGTAATATGGTGAAGGCCAAGAATTGACATGTGTTTCCTCCACTGAGAAAACAGAAAAGAGGTTGTCCATTCTGGCGACAGCGTCGCTACAGCGATGAGCACAACGATTGAGCTTTGTTTGGGGTGTTGTGGGCAGCTTCGCTGCCCACAACACCCCAGACGTATGGCTCAATGCTTCTGCCCAGC
>JAAUTF010000608.1 GCA_012031775.1 Candidatus Altimarinota bacterium
GCTGAGCCTGGAGGTCATCGACCAGGAAGCGCAGCCCGAAGCGGTGGCGCTCTTTGTCGATCGCGCGCGGCGGTGCGCCCATCCGTCGATCTCGACTACGAGGCGATTAGCGCGATCTGCCAGCGGCTAGACGGCTGCCGCTGGCGATCGAGTTGGCGGCGACGCGTGTACGCTTGCTTAACCCGCGCGAGCTGCTGCTTCGGCTCCACCAGCGCCTGCCGCTGCTTTCCGGCGGCCCGCGCGACCTACCCGAGCGCCAGCAAACGCTGTACGCAACGCTCGCCTGGAGCTACCAATTGCTCGATGCAGGCCAGCAGGCGCTCTTTCGCCGCCTGGCAGTGTTTGTCGGCGGCTGGAGCGTTGCGGCTGCCGAGGCGCTTTGCGCCGATCTGCCGGGATCGACCGGCGCGCTCGATGGGTTGATGGCGCTACTCGACGCGAGCTTGATTGTGGAGGTCGCGAACAGCTCCGGCGAACCGCGCTGCACCATGCTCGAAACCGTTCGCGAATATGCGCACGCCCAACTTGTTGCCTACGACGAGCTTCAGGAGACGCGCACGCTCCACGCGCGCTACTTCGAGCATATGGCCGGGGAGGCCGCAAGCGCGCTCAACGGCTCAGCGCAAGGCGCATGGCTTCAGCGCCTCGACGCCGATCTCGACAATATGCGGCTGCGCTTCAATGGGGCACCGAGCGCGACCCGCAGGCCGCCTTACGCCTCGCGACCGACCTCGCACGCTTCTGGAGCATCCGCGGCCACCGGGTGGAAGGACGCGACTGGATGGAGCGGCTGCTCGTCATCGCTGAGCGCGAAGATAGCCCGCCGCTGGAGGAGCTTGCCCGGAGCCTGTTTTACGTGAGTTTGCTTTCGATGTATCTAAACGACCTCGACCACGCGGCCACACGTGCGCGAGCAAGCCTTGCGTTGTACGAGCAGCTCGAAGACCAGCTCAATATCGGGCGGGTGCTGAACAACCTGGGCAATATTTCGCTCCAGGCGGGCGATCACCCTGGCGCAGAACGCCACTACCGCGCAAGCCTTGCGCTTTCGCGGGCGATCAACCATACACGCGGCATGGCTGTGACTTTAAATAACCTGGCCGAGATCGAGCGCTGGAAAGAAAATCTGGTGGCGTCGCAGGTGGCTTACGATGAAAGCCTGGCGCTGTATCAACAGCTGGGCGATCACATCGCGGCTGCCTCTGTGATGGGGCATATGGCAACATTAGTGCTTCAGCAGGGCCAGTATGAGCGGGCGCAGCAGCTTTACCAAGCTAGCAGCGCCATGCACACGAACTCGGCGACCAGCCGGGGCAGCGGCAGGCCCTCAACGGCCTGGGCATGGTCGCCCACCAGCAGCAGCACTACAGCGAGGCGCAGCGGCAGTACCGACAAAGCCTGACGATCGCTGTCGACATTGGACATGTTGGAGCTACGGTGATCGGCTTGCTGCACCTTGCGGCGATCGACGCGGCTGAAGGGCGCGCAGAGCGTGCGGCCTTGCTGCTTGGCGCTGTCGCCGCGCTCAATCAATCCCTCCGCATCACACACGACCCGAGCGAGACCAGGGAGTTCGATGAGCACGTAGCGCTGGCGCGTGCAGCCCTCGGCGCGCGCGCTTTTAATACAGCCTGGGCGCGCGGCCAGGCACTGAGCCTGGATCAGGCCGTTGCGCTCGCGCTCGACAAGTAAAAGAGCGGTGCAGGAGCCAGGCCCCGCACCGCTCTTTTACTTGTCAGGCCATACGCTGATGCGCGCGCAGCGCCTTACTTTGCGCTGCGCATCGCCTTCAGCTGCTTGAGCGAAGCATCGGCCAGCAGGCGCTCGTACTCGTCGGAGCCGCGCGGGTAGATCGCGATCCGCGACTCAGCATCGTAGTGCAGGCCCCAGCCATAGCTCTTGCCAAGCGGCGACGAGCGCAGGCAGGGTTGGCCCTTGGCGAAAAACTCCGCCCGCCGCGCCGCGTGCTCCGCCTCGGGAATGCGATTCCTGAGCGCGTAGATGCTGAAGATTACCTCATCCGACGTGTAATGGTAGGGGTTGGCGTGCAGCATCTCGAACTGTAACTGGGCGATCGTCGGCTCCGCCTTTGCCGGCGGAACGGTACCTGCTGCGGCTTTGCAGTCATCTGCTACGGCGATGAACGCGTTGGTGTAGTTGGTGGTATGCATAGAGTTCTCCCTTATTGTTGAACAAGCGGTATGGATACACGATACTGTGTCGGCTGATTGGCACCATCGTCGTCGGTGATCGTCAGTGTGAAGCGAGCGTTGCCGCCGAGAATGGCATTGCTGGGGTCGCTAAGCAGTATTATAAGCGTCTCGTCGGGCTCGTCGGCGCTGTCATTGGCGAGGGCGACGGTAATGTGCTGCACGCGCTCGCCGGGGGCAAAGGCGAGCGTACCAGAGGCCAGGGTGTAGTCTTGCCCGTTGGTGGCGCTGCCGCCGGTCGCCTCGTACCGCACCGTCACCGTCTGCGCCGCCGTCTGGCTCAGCTGCACGGTGAGCGTTGCCGCAGCGGTGGCTTCAGGGACACTTGCCTGGGCCGGTGCGAAGCTCAGCGAGCGCTGCGCGCCGGTGTCGTAGGCCGCCAGCGCGAACGACTGGGCCGCCCCGTGTTCCGCGAAGCCACCGACGAAGAGGCGGCTATCGCTAAAGACCGCATCGTGGATGCATGTTCGCTCGCCAAGGATCAGCGGGGCTGTACCGCCCGTGCCGAACGCGGGGTCAAGGCTGCCGTCGGCTGTAAAAAGCGTCACCGATGAGAGCAACGCATATTCGTGGCAGCCGACAAGGGCGAAGCTAGCATCGTCGCGGAGCACGAGGGCGGCGGGGATCACGTCCGCTCCCAGGTTTACCGCGATCACGCCCTGCTCGCCAAAGCTCGAGTCCAGTACGCCCCGGTTGGTGTAGCGTCGTAACAGTGTTTCGTGCGCTCCATCGACGAAGCGGGTCGCTGCCACCAGGAGCTTGTCGTCGGCGAGCAACGTCGCCGCGTTTGGCGCACCACCGGTGAGCGGTGTGCTCAGCCTGCCGCCACTGCCGAAGCTATCGTCGAAGCTGCCGTCGGGAGCGAGGCGGGCCAGGAAGACGCCGCCAGTTTCTGCCATTCCAACCAGCTGGATCTGGCCTGCGGGCAGCACCAGGAGTTCGGCGATCTCGATGCTTTTGTCGATCACAACCAGGCCGCCCTTGCCGAAGGACGGGTCGGGCGGGCCGCAGTTCGCCTGAAGCCGCAGCGCGAAAGTGCTAGCGCTACCCTGGATCGCGCCTGCCACCACGATCTTGCCGTCGGCTGCACGGCGACCGCCTGCGCCAGATCGTCAATGCCGCCGCCAATATCAAGGATCTGGAGGCCCTCGTCGCCGCAACTGCGTCGGGCGTGCCGTCGGGGTTGAAGCGGGCGAGCAGCACGTCCCTGTCTTCGTCTCTCGTGGCGCGATCTGTCGAGCCATCCGCCAAGCCAACGACAAGGATCTTGCCATCCGGCAGGAGTAGCCCATCGAGCGCAACCTCGTCGCTGTCCTGGCGTCCCAGCGTCTGTGTGCCACCATTACCAAAGCTCGGGTCGAGTGTCCCGTTGGGCAGATGGCGGGCCAGGGCGAGATCGTTGGCGAGCTCGCTTTCGCTAGGCTTAGACCAATTCGTGTTGGTGATAGCGCATGCCGAGTGTGCATGAAGCGCGTTGCACTGCCCCGTGCGACAATCTGCAACCTGCGATCCGCAATCTGCAACGGTATTCGATTGCACAAAGCCCACGCTCACAATTTTACCATCGGGCTGCGCCAGCGTGGCAAACGCGGCGCAGGCCTCACCGATCTGCCCGTCCTTGGCCAGCTTCACCGCGAAGCCGAAATTCGGATCGCCCTTCACCTCGGGGTCCAGCGCTTCTGTGATCAGCCGCGCTGTGGCCAGCGTGTTGCGCGGGGCGATCTCGGCGCGGATGTCGTCCAGCGTGTCGGCCAGCGCCTCACGGATCAGGCCATCGACCACAAAACTGCGATAGAAA
>JAAUTF010000609.1 GCA_012031775.1 Candidatus Altimarinota bacterium
TCCGCCGCTTTGGCGCGCCCGTTCCTGAGCTCAGCGCCTTGCCGAAATCCCCCTCGCGATGGCCCATCGCGGCATAAATCGCCTTGAAGGATTGATAGGCCGTATCCTGCGCTTGCGCGGCGCCAGCATAAGCTACGCCAACGTAACTCTGAAATTCTTGCTGTAGCTCCGCGTCTGATGGCAGCTGATATTTTGGCTTACCATCTTGGCCAGAGGCGCCTTTACTTGGGCGAAGCACATCTTCGCCTTCTAAGATCAGCGCCGCCGCTTGGGCGCCTGAAATATCACCAACCCGGTACGGGCTCGTAACCATGGCGCCCGCCACTTGCGTCGAAGGCGAATCGGGCCGCAGCCCCTCGTCATGCCGACAGCGCCAATGGTGCGTCTCCAGAGGCGAGCCCCTAGGCCCACCGCGGGGCGATGGCGCGCCTGGCTGGCGTCTGTGTCTACCCCAGTTTCCTCAAGGAGCCGCATCGTCGTAGCGAGCCGCAACTTTTCGTCACCGCTCAGCAGGGCGTTGGGGGTTCGGGAGAGCCGCTCAAACTCGTGGACCATGGGCAAGACTGCGTCCGCGCTTTGGGCGGCTTGCTGCGCTATTTGAGGCGCACCCTCTCGCAGCTGGCGCTTGTAGATCTGGGCCGCCAGCCGCTCCCTCTCTGTCGCGAATACTGTCCGGCGAATAGCTTTGCCGAGGCGCACAAAAGGGCGGGTGATAACAACCCACACGCGCCCAATCCCGCTGAGCGGATAAATGACCAGCAGCTTCGAGATTTCGTCGCGCGTCCACTCGTCTTTTGGATCTTCACGGCTCCGCCAATACCGCCAGCCGGGCGTACATCGATGCCAAATAGAGAGCGGCCAAAATAGCCGCAATCAACCACCACATGTTGGTCTCCCTTACTCTGGCCAGCCAGCGCTTACGTCATAAACGCTTAGCGCGTCATCTGGCAGCGCCAGGACTTCCCCCCGCTTGGCCGCAGCCACACCGGACAACACCTCTAGGACAGATAGATCTGACCATTGCTGTATCATTGATTTTTCTTTGTTGGCGACGGTGCATTAGGTGTACTGTCAATCGCGCCAAATAGCCACCCCACCAGCGCAATCCGATCTGCGTAAATTTGCAGTTCTTGTGCTGGCGTGAATGCCGCATTGCGCCGTGCATCATGGATACGTTCAATCTGGGCCAGCAAGTCGCTCCGCAGCAGCTGAGCTTCGTCAGGGCTGGGAGGTGCAGCTGGGTCTATGGTCGCTATCAGCTCGCTCATGCGCATGCGATAATTGTTTAGGACCCTGGCCTGTTCATCCGCCTCTGCCCGCAGCAGCTGGATCGACATCCGATCGGGGCCGGTAAGATCAGTCGCGACCAAAAGCGCGTCGTAGGTGGCAAGCCGCCGACGGAAGGACAGAGAAAACAGAGCGCCGTTATTGCGAGTAGCGACCGCCTCTTTTACCGCTTCGTGAACATTGGTATGCATGATTTGCTCTCTTCCTATGAAGGCTCTACTGCCTCTAATTTCCAGTCAACAGTTGCTTCCGCGCTGCCTGAGTCGTCAGTGACCACGCAACGCATGCTCCCCTGACGCAGGTCTGGCTGAGAGTTGAAGTTGAAACTCACACTTGTGCTGATGCTGTTGGGACTGTCGATGGTGACGATATCGCCTAGCGTTAGAGACCACGCATACGATTTAGTGCCGGCGCCGCCGGTGGCGGTGGCGTTGGCGACATCCGATCTGGCTAGCCCGGCGCCAATAGACTCCCCGAAGATCGCAGTTGGCGAGACACTCACAGCCAGGGCGCCTGTGACCCATGGACCGCTCCTAACGTTAGCAACACTTTATGTCGCTCCCACAATGATTGCTTCAGATGGACTGATAAAGCGGATGGAGAACAGCTTGCGTTGTGCTACCGAGCGATTGCCTACAGTGGCCGTCCCATCAAGACGCAGTGTCAGGCCCGCCCCGGCGGTAATTGTTAAGGCGCTGCCTGTAGCATTGTATCCGCTGATCATGTCTCCAGCAACAAAGACACCGGCTGGCACAGTGATGCCGCCGGAAATGTCGATGTGTTGATTTGCCTGCGCGGCTGTCAGTAGCCCGGAAACTTCCGAAGTATGAGCAATCCTGGCAGCAAGGCGGCCCGCTGATGTCGTAAAAATCAAACCAGTTTTATCGACACGCATGCGCTCCGTCGCTGTGCTGATCCCGCCTTCAGCGGTTACAAATCGGATATCAGTAGAATTAAGGTTACCAGTGCGCGTGTTGTGTACAAATACACCGGCCGATCCGCCCCCGTCATTGATAGTTAGGCCTAATGAGCCGACATTAGCAGCATCATGGACAGTGGTCGCCGTCATCCCAATGACGCGGTTGCCGCCGATCGCGAATAACAGATTTTGCGTAAACGTATTGACGATCCCCAATTGAGCAAAGGCGCTCGCATGCATACCGTCGAGCATATCGGCAATGAGGCCGCTGCCGGCGCCGTGATTGCCGGCATGCCAAGCTAAAAAGCCGTTGACCCTGAACGATGTCGTTGTGAATCTTGCGGCCTCTATGAGTCCAGATGCAGAGCCCAACGCGACAACTAGTGCGGTCCCTAAGTCAGTAGTGTAGAAGCCCGCTCGTCCAGCGCCGTCTTCAAGGACAAGCCCTCCGCCAAAAGCCCCATTGAGGCGAATTGCTCCGGCCGCATTGATGTTGGGAGTGAATCCAGCAGCAGCGAAGGTTTGCGCGCCTGTCCAGGTGTTTGCGGTATTTAGGCCGCCGACTTGCAAATTGCTTCTTGCTGCCCCAATGCTTTGCAGGTCGCTCAGATTGTTCGCTGCGATTAAATCCCCTAATCCAGTGCCCGAAAGCCCTGGGGGCCCCTGGGGCCCTGAGGCCGGCCGGGCCAGGTACAGCGGCAAGCGGAACTGGATGGCCAGCGTCATCAAACCCAAGCATTTTTCCCGCACGAATTGACGTGGCTGGAATGGTGATTGCGTCTTCGCCGATCGGCACGCGCACGACGCGGCCTATTTTGGCCCGCAATTCGGCGTCGGCTAAGGCCCGCCGGTTATCCGCGGCCTGAAGGGCTGCCGACGACAGCTCAGCTCCGGCGGTGAGCGCAAGCACCGAGGCGTCAGGAGTTTCCCGTGTGATCTCCAGCCGCTCGGCGGCTAGCAACGCCGCTTGTGGCGCCTGAAGCATCACGGCGCCCGCCGTGATGCTGTAATCAACGCTAAGCGTTAAGACCGTTTCGGCGCTTGTAGCGCCGACGCGGGTGACTACAATATGCTGTGCTGTCTCGTAGGGTATCGCCACGCCGCCAACGGCGATCGGAAATGGCCCAAAAGTCCCTTCGACCGTGCCTGCGTACACCGCGACAGGTGTGATGTCTGCTATCGTGCTCATGCGTGAGATTCCAGCACAAATGGCCCGCATCCCTTCAAGGGCGCAGGCGCAAAGAAAAATCAGAAAACTGGGAACGTACGCTCTTTAGCTTACTCAGCGATCCAGGTCTACTGGCCTAGTGCTGTGGCGTAATCCGGGGCGCGCTGAGGGGCTACCTCATCCGGCTCCCACCAATATTCGGTGCCATAGATGCGGCGTTGCCGCGCCTCTAAACGATCAAAATACCCAGGGTCCAGCTCTTCCGCAAGGGTATTGAACACAAAACGATCAGTCAGCGCTTTGGTATACCAGAGGTTTCCTCCAGGGATGTTAGAGCGCGCGAACTTTGTAGCCTCCGGGCCGACATTGGTTTCTTCGCCAGCAAGGTATTGGGCTATATTCCCACGCGTCAGCTGATCAACCTGACTAAACGTTTGGACGAGAGGACCTGACAGCATCTCGGCAAAACTGTTTTGACTGTAGTTGTTACTTTCGTTGAACAAGAAATCGCCAAAAATTCCAAGTCCTCCGCCTTTCATAGATGCGGCAATCAACGTTGCGCCCAGCTATCGCCTTGTCTTGATCTGTCCCGTCCCAGAACGCAAGTGAGCGTGGATCGCGAC
>JAAUTF010000610.1 GCA_012031775.1 Candidatus Altimarinota bacterium
GCGGATGGCAGCCGGGCTGCGCGCTGAATGGATCGTGGCCTATGTCGAGACACCGGCAGAGCTACGGCGCGCTGAAGCTGAGCGCGAAGTCGCCGTGCAGACGCTGCGCTTGGCTGAGCAACTGGGTGCCGAGACCGTGACGCTAAGTGCAGCCAACGCCGCCGACGAACTGCTCGACTTCGCGCGCTCGCGCAACATCAGCAAAATTGTGATCGGCAAACCCGAGCGCCGCGCTGGCGGGATGTAGTGTTTGGTTCCGTTGCCGACGACTTGCTGCGCAAGAGCGGTGTGATCGACATCTACGTGTTAAGCGGCGACTTCGGCGACACCGAGCCGCCGGTGGTGCCGCTGCAGCAACCGACCAGCGACTTGCGCAGTTATGCGATCACGCTAGCCATTATCGGCCTTTGCACAGCGGTGGCGATCGGCATCGACCGGCTCAACATCGGCGAAGCCAACCTGATCATGGTCTATTTGCTGGGCGTGATGGCTGCAGCGCTGGTGAGCGGGCGCGGGCCTTCGGTGCTAGCATCGGTGCTAAGCGTGCTGGCCTTCAACTTTCTCTTCGTCGAACCACGGCTAACCTTTGTTTTTACCGACTCGCGCTATCTGATCACCTTTAGCGTGATGCTCTTCGTCGGTTTAGTAGTCAGCACCTTAATGGTGCGCTTCCGCCATCAGGCTACGGTAGCACGGCAGCGCGAGCGGCGTACGGCAGCACTCTACGCGCTAAGCCGTGAGTTTGCCAGCACACGCGGGTTAGAGAACTTGCTCCATGTAGCAGTGCGCCACTTGCACGAAGTCTTCGACAGCCAGGTAGTAATTCTGGTGCCGAGCGTCGATGGCAAGCTCGAACCCTGGGGTGGGCGGTAGCGGCTGGGGTCGCGACATCGAACTGCGCGCCATCTTTGGTCTGAGCCGTGGTGAACACGGAGTAGCACAGTGGGTCTTCGACCATGGCGACGTGCGGGGTTGGGAACCAACACCCTGCCGAGCGCGAGGGGCTTTACTTGCCGCTCAACGGATCGCGGCGCACGATCGGCGTATTGGGTGTGCGTGCGCAGGATCGGCGGCGCTTGCTCAACCCCGATCAAGTACACTTGCTCGAAACTTTTGCTAGCCAGACAGCGCTGGCGATCGAGCGGGCGGGCCTTGCTGAAGAGGCCGAGCAAGCGACGGTGGCCGCCGAGACCGAGCGGCTACGCGCGGCGCTGCTATCATCGGTCTCACACGATTTACGCACGCCGCTGGCGATTATCAGTGGGGCGCTGAGCAGCCTGGCAGAAGACGAAGTGGGCAGCGCGGTGGCGCGGCAGGAGCTAGCACGTAACGCGTGCGATGAGGCGCAGCGGCTCAATCGGCTGCTGGCGAACCTGTTAGAGATGACGCGGCTGGAGGCGGGTGCGCTGCGGGTGCGCAAGAGTGGCAGACGATCGAGGAAGTTGTGGGCGCGGCGCTCGAGCGGCTGAGCCAAAGCGAGGCGCGCGCGCTCGATGCGCACCCGCTCAGTATCGTGCTGGCCGACGATCTGCCGCTTGTACCGCTCGACAGCATCCTGGTGGAGCAGGTGCTGGTGAATTTACTTGATAATGCGCTGAAACATACACCGCCGGGCACGGCTATCGAGCTGCGCGCCATACAGCAAGGTGCTGCGGTGATGGTTGAGGTGGCAGATCGCGGGCCGGGGCTGGTGGCGGGCGAGGAAGAGCGTGTCTTCGACAAATTCTACCGTGGCGGGGCCGACAGCGCACGCGGCAACGTCGGCTTAGGCTTGGCGATCTGCAAAGGCATGATTGAAGCGCAAGGCGGTACGATTGCAGCACAGAACCGTGACGGCGGCGGCGTTGCTTTTCGTTTCACGCTGCCGCTGAATGGTGCTCCACCGCAATTGGAGCCGGAAGTGATAACAAAAGACACTTGACACAGACACGAAAACAGGTATACTTACGTGCAAATGTTCGCTTTTATTCGCTGATTATAGTTGTGCTACAGTTATAGTAATCCTAAATGATTTGTAAATGAGATGTGTGGTTGCTGGCGGCTACGCCGCCACAACCACACGGTCTTTTTCACAAAACACGTTAGATTACTATAGTGGTGTCGTCTCTCTACAAGCGAAATGAAGGTCTACACTGTGACGAAGCAACCAATGGCCGAGGTTTTCGGTTTTCCTATTGACGACATGAGCGAAGAAGCAAGCCGACACCGTCAACATCGCTTGTGTCCTTTCAACAACCGTGTGCCTTCTTGTACAAAAGATAAAGCAAACGATCCGCTCGGTGTTTGCAGTATCTTTGATGAAGCGGAAATAACGATAACCTGCCCGGTGCGATTTCGTCAGGACTGGCGCATTGCCACAGATGCAGCGGCCTTCTTTTTTCCACCAAACACACGCTGGACATCTTTGACCGAGATTCGATTACTTGATCGGCACGGCAAGTCAGCTGGTAATATTGATGTGGTGCTTGTGGCATACGACGAAGCTGGCCAGGTTGTGGATTTTGGCGCTCTAGAAGTGCAAGCGGTCTACATTTCGGGCAACATACGCCGCCCTTTGGCCGAATACATGCTCGATCCAGGAAAGTATACTGAGCTGAAGTGGCCAAGTAAGCGTGATTATCCACGGGCTGATTATCTGTCATCATCACGAAAGCGCCTTGCACCGCAGCTAATCTACAAAGGTGGTATCTTGCATGCCTGGGCGCGTAAGATGGCAGTAGCTGTCGATCGAAGCTTTTTTTCGACACTACCAGCTTTGCCTCAGGTCACAGTAGAGCAGGCTGATGTGGCCTGGATGGTGTACGACCTCTTGCCTGATCCAAAGACTGGGCGCTTTAAACTTGCATCTTATGAACCTATCTACATCCAATTCACGCCGGCACTGCAAAAAATCACGAACGCGGATCCAGGTTCTGAGGTAGACTTCAGGCATCTGCTGCAGAAAAGCTGCGGGAGAAGCAGCTTGGTGTCTATGTACCGTCTGACACTTCTTCGATTCTTGATGTTTTCGCGGCTGATGAGCAAATAGAGGAATAGAAAGCCTTATGGAGCAGCTTTCATTTATCGACAGCCCACAACCGGCCCCGATTGTGAATGTGGCGATGGTGCCGCAACGTAGCCCTTTTCGTTACCCTGGTGGTAAAACGTGGCTTGTCCCGCGCCTACGTGAGTGGCTAGCGAGCTTATCGAATGCGCCGAAGTGCTTTGTTGAGCCCTTTGCCGGTGGTGGAATAATCAGCCTGACGGTAGCCTTCGAGCGGCTAGCTGAACATATAATAATGGTCGAACTTGATCCGCAGGTTGCAGCAACCTGGCAGACTATTATCGATGGGGATGCTGTGTGGCTTGCGGAACGTATCGCAGCCTTTGATCTAACACCAGAAAGCGTTGAAGTTATACTGTCTGAGCCAGTGGTGACGATTGCCGATCGAGCATTTCAGACTATTTTGAAGAATCGTGTCAATCGTGGTGGTATTCTTGCGCAGGGAGCAGGCAAAATTAAAACTGGTGAGAATGGTAGAGGGCTAAAATCGCGTTGGTACCCGCAGACTCTTAAGCAACGCATTCTTGATATTGTCAGCGTACGCGAGCGAATTAGTTTCATTGAAGGCGATGGACTCGAGGTTATGCGGGCACACATGCATCGCCGAGATGTGGTCTTCTTTATCGATCCGCCATATACTGCGGGAGGCAAACGCGCAGGTAGTCGGCTTTACACGCATGCTGCGCTCGATCACGAAGAGCTGTTTCAACTCGCTGCAAAGCTTACAGGTGATTTCCTAATGACCTACGATAACGCACCTGAACTATACGATCTGGCACGTCGTTATGGTTTTGACACACAGCGTATTGCGATGAAGAATACGCACCACACAGAGATGACGGAGCTGTTGATCGGGCGCGATCTCGATTGGGCACGCTAATACCATTCAGCTCACGGTTGCCGACGAGCGCGATGGCGCGCTTTCCGGCTCGACGCTGAAGGAAGCCACTT
>JAAUTF010000611.1 GCA_012031775.1 Candidatus Altimarinota bacterium
GTGAGCGTCGCGCCGGTGCCCGCGATAAACACGCCGGCGTAGCTGCCCGGCTGATGGCCCACCGACAGTGTGCGGCCCCAGATCGACAATCCCGCCCGCGCTGACCGTCAGCTCCGATGCGGCGCCGTCGGCGTTGCCCAGCAGAATGTCCTGATTGATCAGCAGCGTGGCCGGGGTTTGCGTCTCGTCCTCGACGCCGCTCACCAGCATGCGGCTGCTGGCTGCTGCCGCAGTGGCGATGTTGTCTACCAGCACGCTGCCCGCAACCTGCACGCTGCCGCCGCCGGCAACGACCAATTGGCCGGGGTGGCCGCTACCCAGCTCCAGATCCTGCGCGACGCTACCAACTGCTCGGGTCGGTCAGGCTGCCCGCCTCGTCAAAGCCACTGCCGCCGATGCTTACCCGCGAGAACGCCTCAAGCTCGTTCCCCGGCGCGCTCGGGTCGAAATTCGGCGAGAAGGGTGCGCCGCCAATCCGCACAGCGGTGCTCTGCACGCTGACCCCGCCGTTGAGGTTGACGTAGCCGGGATAAGTCTCGCCCACCAGCAGGCCACCCGACGACCACTGGCCACCGACGAGGTGTTGAAGGTGCCCACACCGCCAACACCCAGCCGCGTCTCGCCGGTTGTCAGCTCGCCGTCGAATAGCCCGAACCCGGCGCGACCGGCCTGCCCGATCACCAGCGGCCCGCTCACCGTGAGCCGCGCGTCCGCTAAAAGCTGTATGCCCGCGATGGTCGCCAGGTCGGTGGCGCTGGTCGGTAGCGCGCCCAGCGTCACTTCGCCGACCAGCACACGGTCGCGCACCGACAGCGTGGTCGTGCCCTGTTCAGCACGTGCCCCGACCCGCAAGGTGCCGATGATTTCGAGCTGCCCGCCGTTCCAGGTCAGGTCGCCATCGGTGATCTCGACACTACCGATCTGCTGGTCGCCGGTGCTCACGGTGTATTGTCCGGCCAGGTTGAATAGCGCGCTGGCACCCTGGCCCGGCACGTTCTCGCCCGCCCAGTTCGTCGCGTCGCTCCAGACGCCGCCGTCGCCGTTAGTCCAGCGGCCAAGGGCTTTGGAGAGCAGCACCCAGCCAAAGGGCCCATCGTCGTCGTTGGCCGAGCGCCAGAACGCGATCACCTCGCCGCGGCTGTTGATCTGCCCGAGCATACCGAAGACCACCGGCTGGGCGAAGAGCGGGTCGTTGCCGGCGAGCACCAGTTGGCCATCGCGGAACAGGCCGCCCGCCGCTGGCTGGTCGGGCAGGCCGGGCGGGATACTGTAGAGCACGCTGCCATCGGGCAAGAGTTGGGCGTCGCGGAAGGAAGCCTCAACAGCGTCGTTGCGAGCATCTACCACCGTCAACGTGTGAATGAGCACGTTGTCTTTGAAGAGCCGCTGTGTGAAGGTGAATTTATTAATTGCGGGGTCAAAAATGCTTTGAATTGTCCCGTGCAAGATTTGCCCGGCATCATTCAGCTGGTGGGTATTGGCACTGATGAAGCTTTCAGGTGTTGGTTCAACCAGCGTCCCACCAAAATAGGCAGCGCAACGTGAGTACCACCGCCAACGATATCGATCGTCTGGGTGGAGCTTTCTGCTGTTCCAAACCCGCTGCAATCGTCCGCAGCGAATCGTGCCGTAGAAAGGTCACGCCGGATGATGCTCTTGCCGTTAGCGTTGCTTTTCAGGCTCAACAGCTGATCCGTGGACTCCAAACCATCATCGCATGTGGTGATGCGCTGTGGGCGACGCAGGATTTGCTGGCTTGTAACGCCGTCGGTGCGGAAGTAGCTGGTGACCCACGTGCCGTTGACTTGCTCCGAGTTCTGACGAAGCCAGCGCCCGTCGGAGAGAACACTGCCAATATTATTGAATTCCTCTCCACCCGAGATCGGCTCCTGGGTATCGAGCAAGGTGAACCCGCCGCCGGTTTCCAGACGCAGCAAATGGCCGACCCCGCCCGGCGGCGTTGTGAGGGACTGATGATAGAAATAGACCCGCCCGGCAGCATCAACAGCGGAGGGTCGCACGTCATCGATTGTGAGCAAGGTGGTGATGCCGGAGAGCTGCTGCACCAGCACCTGCTGATCTTTAATCAAGAGCGGCTCGACGTTGTTGCCGAGCAGCCGGTAGACACCGCGGGCGCCACCGTCAACACGGCTCGTCCACATATAGATCGTGCCGTTGTGATCGACCGCCGTGAAACGCGGGTCGAAATCCGGCCGCACATCGACCCCTGGCGGGAGGGTGAGCGGCACCACATCAAAGCCGACGGCGGCCTGGGCGGGTGTGGCGGGCATGAGTCCAAGGATGATGGTGATCATAACCAGCCAACCTAGCCCGGTTGATAACACGCGTGTTTGATTCATCGTAATCTCTCCTGATACCAAGATGGGTAACGTGGTGCGAGGCCCCACAGTGGATTTACGGGCCACAGACCCTCACACCCTGTAACGACGGGCGGCACGACGTTGACCACGGGCCAATTCGCGGCGGCACGCATCGGCGTAGATCGGGCCAATCAGCATGTAGTGGTTGCGCGGCGAGTCGACGAAGCGCCGGGCGGTAGCGGCGGCATCCTGCGCGATCGATTGCTCCATCTCGGCCTGGCTAGGCAGGGCGTAGGTGCCCGCAAGTTGGGCCGCGATGATGTGCGCCTGCGCCTCGAACAAGGGCAGCAGGCCCCAGGCGTTGGCCTGGAACGCGCCGATGAACAGCAAACCGGGCCAGGCAGGCAAAAAGATCCGCTTGTAGAGCGGCAGGCGGTTCTCGGGTGCGGCAAAGAGCGCCGGGTCGAGAAATGGGAAGACCGTCTGATAGCCGGTGCAGTAGATGATCGCGTCCACAGTTTCGCGGCTACCATCGGCAAATACCACGCTGTTGCCATCGAACTGGCTGATGTTTGGCTTGATCTGCACCCGCCCGTCGCCGATGCGGTTAAGCAGGTTCTCGCTGATGGTTACCAGCGCAGCCGTAAAATGATGGTCGGGCTTTGGCAGGCCGAAGCGCTCGGGGAAGCCCAGCAGCAGGCGGTAGGTAGCCGTTAAGAGCCAGCCACTCAGCGGCCAGGGCGCCAGCCGGTTGAGCCAGTAGCTCAGTTCGGCGGTCATGACCTTGTGGATCGGCAGGCCCAGAATATAGTGCGGCAACAGCCAGCTGCCACGCCGGATGGCGAGGAAGGTCTGCTCGGCGGCGAAACTCACATCGACGGCGATCTGGCTGCCGCTGTTGCCAAAACCTACTACCACCACCCGTTTGCCGGCGTATGGCTCACGGTAGCGGTAATTTTGCGAGTGGATGCTATGGCCGGCGAACACGCCAGGCAGGGCGGGCCTGCTCGGCTGGTTGTGGTGGCCGTTCGCCACAACACGGCGTCGTAGCGCAGCGTGCGCCCAGTCGGCGAGGGTGACATCCCAGCCATTGCCTGCAGCTGGTTCAACCTGGCTGACGCCGCAGCCAAGCCGGAGGTGCGGCCTTAGCCCAAAGTGCTCGACCGCCCGCGTCGAAGTAGGCGTAGACCTGCGTGTGCTGTGGGTAGTCGGGGTAGTCGGCCGGCATCGGGAAGTCGCGAAACTCGTAGGTGCCGCGTGGGCTGTTCATGTTGAGCGTGCGCCAGGCAGAAGTAACACCGGGCTGCTCGGTGTAGGCCCAGATCCCGCCGACACGGTCGCGCAGGTCGTAACAGTCGAAGGGTAGCCCGGCGCGTTTCAGTTCTTTGGCTGCGGCCAGCCCGGCTGCGCCCGCGCCGATCACACAGATCCTTGGGTGTAAACGCGTCTGCACCAGCACTGCCTTCCTAGAACGTTGGAGCGTATGCCTTTGCGAGGCTTTGTGCTATGGTTTGGCTTGGCTAAACCGCAGCACAAAGAAACTATGCTACGAAGCAATGGTAGCGTAGTGCTGTCGGTGATGTGTCGGCTCGTTGCGGCACCACAGCTGCGCGTGTGACACATCGGCGCTGTCGTGTGGTCATCTACTGCGACTAAAGCGCGGATGTCACCA
>JAAUTF010000612.1 GCA_012031775.1 Candidatus Altimarinota bacterium
GCAAAACTGGCAGCTGCAAAACATGCTCTAGCATAACACAGCGCTGCGTAAGTTTCTAGATAACAAAGCGGCGTGGCAGTTATACCGCCACGCCGCTTTGTTAGTGTTTGTTGCGTTTAACGCTCGGTCGAGCTGCGGCGATTGCCAAGTAGGGCAAAAAGGCCAAGCAGCATCAGGGCACCGATGGCAAACGGCGCGAACCAGAGTCCGCTATTGTCGCCGCCGGTGCTGGGCAAAGTGCTCGGGCCAGCGGTGGCGGTGGTCGCGGGTGCGCTAGTTGCAGCGGCGGTCGCTGTGGTGCCAGCGGTCGCTGTGGTACCAGCGGTGGGCGTCGTGTCAGCGGTAGCCGTTGTCTCGGCAGTCGTAGTTGTTTCAGCAGTGGTCGTGGTATCAGCGGTGGCGGTCGTTTCAGCAGTGGTGGTCGTTTCAGCAGTCGTCGTCGTGTCCGGCGTGGTCGTTTCGGCAGTACCGGTGGCTGTGGCCTGCAGCAAAGGTGCTGCTGAACCGAGCCGGTGAAGCTAGAACCGATGACGAAAGCGGCGAGCAACATGCCGCAGACGAACAACAACGAAACAGTGTTCTTCATACAGTTCTCCTTGTAGCGAACGGACGGCGGCGCGCGATCGTCGCCGCACACAGAGTTGAGCACTGCAAGCGGTGTGCCGTTTGGGGGCGTTGGAGCGATGTGAGAAAGCAATTTTGCACTCGATTGAGGAGCCATATGGCGAATATGGCGCAGAAAGCACCAATTGTTTGCTCCTGTAACGGCTTAACAAAGATTTAATAGCCTCTTAGCCTCCGCTTGATGCATTTCTACTACAATGTAAACGCTTACATGTAAGGAAGACATATGAGCAGCGTAAATATGGAACTGGTCGCGCAGATGGCCGACGTCTCGATCGCGACCGTATCGCGGGTGATCAACAGCCCGGAGCGGGTCGCTGCGGCGACGCGTGAGCGTGTGTTGGCGGTGATGCGCCAGCTTGGTTATCGTTATAACGCCGTGGCTGGCGGCCTATCGCGCCAGCAGACTAAAACACTTGGCGTGATTGTGCCGACGATCGTCAACCCGATCTTCGCCGAGTCGACGCGTGGCATTCAGGCAGTAGCGCAAGCAAACGGCTATGCGCTGCTCACCGGTATTACCGACTACAGCGCGGACGAAGAGGCGCGTTTGGTCGAAACCTTCGGCCAGCACCGGGTTGACGGACTACTGGTTACCTCGTCGCATGTCGAGAGTCCGGAGCTGATCGCTGCACAGCGGGCAGGCACGCCAGTTGTATTAACCTACTCATCGCGGCTGCGCTCACCCCTACCATTAGTTGGTGTCGACAACGCGGCGGCGGCGGCGAACGCAGTGGGGCATCTCCTGCGCTTGGGCCATCGGCGCATCGCTATGTTGGCCGGATCTTTTGGTATCTCCGATCGCAGTTTTGCGCGCTACCAGGGCTACACTGCGGCGCTTGCAGCCTTTGGTGTGACGGTCGACGCTATGCTGCTGGCGGAGGTGCCGTATACATTAGAAGGTGGCCTTAACGGCGTTCAGCGGCTGCTTGCCTTAGACGAGCGTCCGACCGCGATCTTCTGCTCGAACGACTTGTTGGCATCGGTGGCGCTGCGTGCGGTGCTCGATGTGGGCCTGGCAGTGCCGACCGATCTCTCGATCATCGGCTTCGATGATAGCCCGCTGGCGGCCTTTATGAACCCGCGCCTGACAACGGTGTATCAGCCAGCTTATGAAATGGGGCGTCGCGCATGTGAGCTTCTGCTAAGAATAATCGGCGGCGAGCAGCCGCTTGAGCAGCGTATTATCTTGCCAACCGAGTTGCGGGTACGTGAGACGACAGCGCCGCCACAGGCGCTGTAGCAGCACGCAAAACTCAGGATTCAGAAATGGACGGAATTCAGACTGTGCCGTTGACTAGTAGCACCAGATGGCGCGCCGCCGTGCCCGCGATACTGCTGCTTGCACCGCTGCTGATGATCTTTTGTGCCGGTTTACTCTGGCCAATGGGTGTGTTGCTTTTGCGCAGCCTTACAACGGCAGAAGGAAGCCTGTCGCTCGATCTCTATACAACAATTCTGCGCGAGCCGCGCTACTGGCGCGCGCTGGCGAACACGACGTTGCTAGCGTTGGCCTCAACAGCCGTCGCGCTATTCATTTGTACGCCAGCCGCGCTCTACATCGAGCGGCGACCGGGCCAGGTAAGCCGTGTGCTGGCGATTGCGCTCACCATTCCGCTGAGTTTGCCCGGCATCGTCATCGGCTTCTTTGTTATCTTGCTGATCGGCCGCACCGGGCTATTGCCAAGCGTAGTGCTGCTTATCGGCGGCGAGCGCATGCCTGCGTTCGCCTATACCTTCTGGGGGCTATTGATCGGCTATATCTACTTTCAATACCGCGGTTGTGTTGATCTTACGTGGTGCCATCGCCGCATTTGACCCCGATCAGATTGCGGTAGCGCGCACATTAGGGGTGAGCGCATGGCGGGCTTACCCGGCGGTGATCGTCCCTGCGCTGCGACCAGCGTTGATCAGCGCGGCTAGTTTAAGTATTGCGACGGCGTTTGGCGCGTATGGCACGGCCGCTACGCTCAGCCGCGGCTACCGCACCATACCGCTGGAAATCGGCACTGCCTTTACCGAACGCTTCGCCCCAGAGCTAGCAGCAGGCTTGAGCGTATTGGTCTGCTGTCTGACGACAACCTTGCTTTGGGGCCTTAACACGGCGGGGCAGGTTACACCGAACCCTGAAACGAATGAAACCTAGCGCTGTGATACACGCATCAAAAATCGATCCTGTGCTTGGGATAGGGCGTTTTATGGCAATCAGCGCCGCCTTGCTTTGCCTGATGCCGCTGCCGCTGGTGGCGGCGGTAGCTACATCGGCGAATTGGCAGCAGGGCGGCTGGTTGAGTGGTATCAGTTGGCGTTGGATGGCAGAGAGTTTCGGCACGATTATGCCAACGCTGGGCTACAGCCTACGGTTGGCGCTACTTGTCTGGCTGCTGAACATTGCAGTAGGGCTGCCGGCAGCGTGGGCGCTGGCGCGTCGCCGTTTTCGCGGTCGGCGGCTGTTGCTGGCGGGGACAGCGCTACCAATAGCCATACCGGGTATCGCCCTGGCCTTAGCGCTGACGCTTGCCTTTCCAACATGGCGTGCCGGCGGCTGGCTGTTGCTGCTGGGCCATGTCCTCTACACCTTGCCTTTTTTTGTCGCTGCGATCGTGCCAGTAATCGGCCACCCAGCCCTGCGTGAACGCGAGCAGGTCGCAGCAACGTTGGGGGCCGGGGCGCTGACGCGGCTTGTGCATATTGTATTACCGGCGCTGCGCTCTGCGCTTTTGGCAGCGACAATTATCGTTATTACGCTCTCGATGGGGGAGTTCAACGTGTCCTTCTTCCTGTTTACACCGCTCGACCGCCCATTGCCGATCGATCTGTATGCGAACTACAGCACCGGACGCCTGGAGCAAGCGGCGGCCTACACGATTTGGTTTCTGGCTTGCACAGTTCCAGCAGCGATCGCGATCGAGAGCCTGGGTGGTACACGTTTGGGGCAAGCCTGATGAGCGCAGCGTGCGCAATTGCGCTTCAGCTTGATAACGTAAGTTTTGCCTTCGATACACAGCTGGTGGTACAAGATATCTCGCTCCAGGTGCGGCAAGGCGAGCTCGTTGTGCTCGTTGGCCCTTCAGGATGCGGGAAATCGACACTGCTACGCCTAGTGGCAGGGTTGCTCATGCCCACCAGTGGGCAGATCGTTATCAATAGTGTCGTTTGCGATACCTTGCTGCCCGAGCAGCGTCTGGTAGGCTGGGTACCGCAGAGCTATGCGCTATTCGAGCACCTGACGGTAGCCGAGAATATCGCTTCGGCCCCCGCACTGCGTGGTGTCGCTGTGGCTGAGCAGCGTCGCCGCGTGAGCGAACTGCTGGCCCTGTGCGAGGTTGAGGAGCTGGCGGGGGCGGGGCGGTGCGGGGCGTTGTCG
>JAAUTF010000613.1 GCA_012031775.1 Candidatus Altimarinota bacterium
GATCTTGAACCTGGTGATCGCCAGCATCGCCTCGTGGAAGGGGCGCACGTTTATGTGCTCGTCTGGTAGCCAAGCGTAGACACCAGGGCGGCCGGTGTCGAATACCGTCACGACCGGCAAATAGATTCGGGTGTCCGTCCGCTTCCGCGTCAGCCGCAGCATGCGCACCCCAGCCACCACCATCCGCTCGGGGAGCGATTGGCCCTCGGGCGGTGTGACCGTGATCGCACCCGGCAGATAGCCCATCTGGCGCAAACCCTCGAGTACGGCATTCTCGCAGCGCTCGCGCAGCAACTCCTCGGGTGTCATGCGCGAACGACCGGCGTTCTTCTGGTCCTGGTCGGCGTGAAACGAGCCCTGGGTGAACTTGGTCACCCGCCCGGCCTGGGCCATACCCAGTCGCAGCGCCCGTTTCGGATCGCGCGAGCCAACCTGGTAGCGTCGCTGGCGTTCGCGTGAGTCCTGGAAGTGAGGTAGCTCGATCAACGCCAGCGTCGGCACGCCGTTTGTCGCCGGCAGCTCCTGCGCGATCTGATTGGCCCGGCGCTGCGTTTCGCGGCGCTTGTACTCGCCGCGGTTCTTTCAGATCTGCCTCGGTCGGGTCGGGTAGCATCGCACCCCACGCGCCCAACTGGCGGGGAAGGACGTGGAGCATCCCACCCCCCGGCAGCGCGATCTCGTGGTCACTTGACGAGTCAACCGCCGGCGCTCGGGGGGCCGCCCGCTTGCGCTTGGCCTTCTTGCCGGTCGCAGGCGCGGGCGCAGACCCCTCGGGGCCGGCAAACAGGTTACGCTGCGTCACCTGTATTGGCGGTGTAGGCACCCCCGTCTCGTCGGCCGCCATCAGGGCGGGGCGGTCGCCCGTCAGCATCGCGTGAAGGCTCTCGACAAGCTGGTCGCGACAGGCTGGGTTCTGGTACCAGATTTCGACTGCTACGTCCAGGCCGATCGAGTCGCGCAATGCCTGCAGCCGCACCTCAACCGGGATCTCGCGGAGATCCGGCTCCAGCATTGGCTGGTTTCGCTGCTGCGTGCCCGTCACGGTGGAGCGGATCAGCGGCGGAACTAACTCGAGCAGGTCGCCGAGCGCTCCAATAATCGTGCTCGTGATCGCCTCGCGCACTTCCAGCCCCATGCCCGCTCCGACGGGGTGGCTGCGCGGCGTCTTCTCCACGATCGCCGCGACGACCGCATCATCCTGCGCTGGGGTCAGGAACCGCTCGGGCATCAGCGTCAGATCCTCAGGTCCTGGCAGCGCAGCACCAATCCGGCTGGCTATCCCCGCCACGCGCATCGCGCCAGACCGGCACGCGCTGATTCTCGCCGACGAAGACCCCATCGATTACGGCACGTGTGAAGTGCGAGGACTGCGGCACACCAGTCAGCGCCTGCGGGTGGCGTAGGTAGACAGTCCGACCCTCTTTGCCGGGTAGGAATAGCCTGTCCGGCGTGCGCAGCGGATCGAGGCGCCAGCGGCGTACCCCATAGGTCAGGTGGATGCGGGGTCGGGGTACGCCGGCCAAGGTCTGAAGCGAGATGCCGATCACATAGCTGTACGCTCCCCTCCGACCGTTCTCCGATTCGACGTAGACCGGTGGCCAGGTCTGGAGCTCGGCCCGATCCTGCGCTACTGGCACGCGCACAAGCCGGCACTCCTGCGGACCCACCTGAATCCGCACGTCGCGCTTGACCAACGCATTGGCAACGAAGGCTGGCAGCGCTGCGTAGCCCAGGGAATCGACCCGGGCGGTGTTGTTCTCAGACGGCTCCTGGTTAGGAGACAGCTGAAACGGCTCCCACACCAGGTCCTCGTCACGGATAGCTTCAAACGCCGTGTCGTAGGCCTCGGCAAGTTCCGAGCGCGCGCTGTAGTGCTCGGCTAGCCAGGCGCGCACGATGCGAAGGATCTTATCCGGCCGGATCTCCTCGGTGGCGATCAGCCAAGGATCATCGGAGCGGTAGGCCTGGCCCGGACTCACAAAGAGCTGCGGCGTGAATGCGGCAATCGCTGCGTTGAGTGACTGGATACGAAACGAGGAGGGGCGCTCGCTGCCGCGCTCACTGGAAAGCATAGCGAGCTGCTGAAGCGGGGCACGCCACTCGTCGGGGAAGCGCATCGCCACGAGGGGATGATCCAGACCTGCCTCGATAAGGTGGAACGCAACCGGCTGAATCGACTGGGTCGTCTCACGAGCCATGGAAAGGACCTCCTTCGCTAGGACTCAAGCAGCAGGTCGAGTGCCTGCGCGAATGAACCATAGAGCGCCTGGGCCACCGCCGCCTGGGCCGGATCGGGGTCGGCCATTGCGGTTCGGAGCAGCCGGGCGAAACCTACCAGCATACTGCTGGCCTCGGTCTCTTCGGTGCCAGGCATGAGGCCAGTGCGTACCTCAGCCCACTTGGCATCAACGAAATGGACCCGGGCGGGTACGCCGCCGCGGAGCAGTCGCCCGATGCACTGCCAGACCAGCACCAGCTGTGTCCAGAGTAGGCCCGAGCGCTCTGCGTCATCAAGCTCGCGGTATGTACCCTTCCGGTCGTTGGCCGGTGAAGCGTCGCGCCAGCGCTTGTCGGCTTCGCTCCGTAGCCAGACCCCGGCTTCGCCGATTGTAGCGACCTCGCACGTGGGTGCTGCACGCATGGCCCAAGCATTGAGCTTCTGGATGGCAACATTCAAATCGCCTGGCACCGGCATTGGTCGAGTCAAGAAATAGATGCTGCCTATGGCTGCTTCCTGGCCAACGAGGATGTTGTGGCCGCGCTCGATCGCCTGTAGTGGAGCGATAAGGAACTGTATCCCCTCCATCTCTGGCAGCCGAGCCAGGTTGCTTCGGCGCAGCTTCGCCTGAGGTCGACGTAGTTGCAGGTCGCCGTCGGTGTCTGGGATGAGTGCGACGACGGCCTCACCGGCCTCCACGCCCAGTGCATCGGCGAGCGCATGCTCAACATGTTCAGCCTCCTCATAGCTGCCGACTACCAGCAGCGCCCGCCGGCGATGTGCAGGCAGGTGTGCGAACTCAAGATCGAACTGGTTGCGTGCTACTCCGCCAACCATCGAGCGCTTGGCGAGAGCCCGCACCATGGCAACCAGAGCGTTGATGCGATCCTGAGGTGCGGGTTTTCCCGACACATGCAGGAACTTGCCACCGGCGCGCGGGTCAGGATCGGGGACAAAGGTGAACAGGCAGCGAGTCTGCCCGGTCTGATCGGGCGTCCCGGCAGCAGCGCGTAGTTGGGGGCCTTGTCGAGGTGGTAGCGCCACGAGCCCGGGGCCCAGGATGTGCCGCTGGTGAGCAGCACGTGGGGTCCGGCGATCCCGTCGCTTTCGCCAAAGGCGTCGTGCATGTGGTAAAGCAGCGCCCGCCCCAGGCCGCGAAGGCGGAAGAATCGAAGCTCACCTTGTCCAGTGTCCTGCGGGTCGTAGTACTGGAACCCCAGGATCGCGCCGGTCGGTGCCTCCGGAATCAGCCGGGTCACACTCTCGGACGGCGGATAGAACAGCCCACCACCACCCTTGTCGAGATCCAGAACCTCCTCGGCTGACGGCCAGGCGGCGATCAGGGAGTGGAGCGACTGGTCAAGCACGGTTACCATCAGCGCTGCCAGCAGCTGTGTAGCTATGGTGTCACGTACCTGGCGATTCAGGCGTCGGGTCTCGGGGACGAGGGTGCCGAGCGAGTCGATCACCAGATCGAGGATTTCCTCGCGCTCGCTCCCCAGTAGCTCCAGCTGTATGATCTCAACCCAGGAAGCGCTAAGCGGAGCCTGCTGGCCACGTCGTGCCGAACCCATTGGACGATCGGCAATCTGCGCGGTCGCTTCAAGAAAGCGAGCAGTATCGCAGCTATGGGTCTGCTCCAGGTAACAGGCGATGGCGTTGGAGCAATCGGCGCCCGTTAAAGTAGGTTGTACGCAGCCAGTGGCGTAAGCGATCGTCGTCGCGCACCAGCGCAGCAGACAGTCAGCAGCGCGCTGAGCGTTGTT
>JAAUTF010000614.1 GCA_012031775.1 Candidatus Altimarinota bacterium
CCGTCACGGCGGAGGAATTCGGCATTGTGGTGTGCTTGGCGCTCGTAACCTTGTTCGCGGTGGTGGTGCTGCGCGCCTTCCAGTTGGCCCGGCGCACGGACGATCCGTTCTGCCGGTTCGCCGCCACGGGGCTTGCCATGCTCTTTGGCCTGCAGTCCGTGATCAACATGGCCGTGAACCTGCATTTGATGCCGCCCAAGGGCATGACGCTGCCGTTCGTGTCCTATGGCGGATCGTCGCTGTGGTCCCTGGCGCTGGGCATGGGTTTCCTCATTGCGGTGACGCGAAAGCGCCCCCGTGCGGAATTGCTTGCCGATGACGGCGCGCGCGTGCAGCAGCTCTTCCTCTCCGTTAGCGTACACGAGATACAGTTCGAAGGGTGTGTTGGCACGCCCACGATCCTGGAGCTTGTCGACACCGGCGCGGGTGATGGCCTGGACGCGTTGACCAAGCCGGAGCTGCGGCGCGATGCGCGGGTGCGCGGCGAGCGGTGCGAGGTACTGGTCGACCAGCTCACGCCCGGTGGGGTAGCTATCGCCATCGGGCTGCTGCCAGCCGCTTGCAGCAAGCAAGCGCACGGCGGCGGCATCAAGACAGTAGCGCCAGGGCGAGAAAAGCTGCACGTGGCCCCAATCCGACACTGCGTGGCCGATGTTCGGCCCAGATTCGAGCACGACAAAGGCCAGGTTGCGCTCGGCAAGATGGGCAGCGGTGGCCAGGCCGACCGGGCCAGCACCGATGATTGCAATGGGTAGCTCGGACGTTGTAGTGTTCATGGGTATTCCTTAGTCAGAAGTCAGCAGGGCGAACGCGTTATGCCATACTGAATAGTCACGTGCTTTGCGTTAATGAAGGGCTGGACGGCGGGCGGTGATGGAGCAACTCGTGACACGACCGTCGAGGGCGGCAAGCGTGCCTTGCGCGAGTGGGGCGTGCTCAGCCGGTGCCTGTGCGGCAAGATCGGCGGCGCTGTAGCGTTGGGTGACCGCAAGCTCGATGTGGTCGAAACCAGCTGCCGCCAGCAGGGAGCGGTATTGCGCCATGGTAAGCGCACCGGCAAAACAACCGGCCCAGCTCAAAGCGCTGCGAATCTCCGGCTCGCTGATGGCGAGGGTGTCGAACTCAACATCGAAGACGATATCGGAGATCGCCAGGCGACCACCGGGTTTGAGCACACGAAAGGCTTCGTGCAAAACCTCGCCTTTGTCGGGCGCAAGATTGACCACACAGTTTGACATAATAACATCAATCTGCTGGTCGGGCAGGGGAATAGCTTCGATATCCCCTTTGAGGAAACTAACATTGGCCACATCAGCTTTAGCCGCATTGCGGCGGGCAACATCGAGCATGGCATCGGTCATATCGAGGCCATAAACGAAGCCCTCCGGCCCAACACGTTTTGCGGCCAACAAGACTTCGAGGCCGCCGCCAGAGCCGAGATCGATAACGGTTTCACCGGGCTGCAAGCTGGCCAGTGCAACGGCGTTGCCACAGCCGAAGGACGTGGTTAGCACATCTGCTGGAAGCTCTGCCAGTGTTTCGGGGCCGTAGAGCGTCAGCTCGGTGCTAGTCGGTGAGCAGCAACCGCGAGCAGATTGAATCGCGGCGCTGTAGTGGGCCTGTACAACTGCTTTAATCTCGTGTGCGTCCGGTGTGATGTTGCTCATGAGTCTTCCTTAGATTGAACGTTATCGATATAGAGCACAAAAAAATGTGATGCCAGGATTGGAAGCCAGGGAACAAGGGAGCCATGGAACATAAACTGAGAACACAGGACTAGTAACCATTGGCTTACGACTTTAGCATATGCAGTCGAAACTGCTTAGGATACGGTTGCGCAGCTGCTGGACGGCGTCGCGGCGGATGAAATAGTGCGCCCAGAGGCCACGGCGTTCGCAATCGATGAGGCCAGCCTCGCGCAGCAGTTTCAGGTGATGCGAGACGGTGGGCTGTTTCACGGGTAGCGCAGCTTCGAGGTCACAGACGCAGACCTGGCCTTCGCGCTGGGCGAGCATATCAAGAATTTGCAGCCGAATCGGGTGGTTCACGATCGCCAGGTCGTCGGTGAGCTGCTTGAGCGCGTCGTGAGCAAGACGTGGCGCAAGCTCGGGTGCGCAACATGCTGCAGCTATCTCGTGATCGGTTGTGGGAAGAATAGCGACCATTGGTTTCTTTGATATACGTGTCTACCAGGACACTGATGGTCTTTAACACGTTCACCCGCTGTACCGCAGCCCTTGCGCTGAAGCGCCGGGCTATGAGCGGCCGGCAGCTCGCTTCCGCAGGCTCACCCGACGTATAACGGATTCATTGATCAATTTCCATCAGCGTCGGTGCGCCTGTAGCGAATGCCTGCGTATGATGGGCTCAAGCGCACCACGTACTTCTGCCGGGCTGTCGATGGAATAATAGCATGTATATCGAAGGGTGTCAATATTATAGTTCCAAAAGTCCAGAGGGTGGCAGTTAAAAGAGGCGCAGCGTGCGGGCGCGGTTAAGGGCCTGGACGCGGTCGCCGACGCCAAGTTTACGATAGATATTTTTGAGGTGCGCTTTGATCGTATTCTCGGAAACGAAGAGGCGCTCGCCGATCTCGCTGTTGCGCAGGCCAACGGCGAGCAAGCGTAACACGGCGACCTCGCGCTCGCTCAGGCCAGGGTCGCTGCCGTCGACCGGCCCCGGCAATGCAGTGAGGCTGGCCTGATCGCTGATGCCAACGGCGGGGGGCGGGTTGCTGCGCAGCCATTGAGCGAGCAGGGCATTGCCGATACGGTAGTAGTGGTCATCGTTGCGCAGGTAGCCGATCTGAGTAAGGCTCTGGACAAAACTATGCAGTGTGGTGCTGTCGAGGCCACAGGCGTGGCGCAGCTCGGCGCTGTTTAAACGCAGGCTACCGGCAAGCGCCATAAGCAGCGCCCGCTCGCCGGGCGAGAGCTGGGCGACATCGATACGGAACAGCTCAGCGAGTTGCTCATCCACGTTTAAATCACCCATTTCTGGTCGGCGCAGCTGGCCAGCGCGATATAGCCGGTCGCAGAGCACTTGAACAAGAAAAGGGTGCCTACCGCTAGCCTCGTCGATAGCGCTGACAAGCGCGATGTCGGCGGCAACCTGCCCGCGCTGCTGGATAAGCGCGGCGGCCTCATCGGCAGACAGCACACCGATCGCCAGATGGCGAAAACCAAAGAGAAAGGGCGAGCCTGCGTCGGGCCAGCGCTCGTTCAGCGCGGCGAGACCCTTTGAGGCGGCGACAACGAGCCGTAGGCCAGCACCGTGCTGGAGCAGCGCCCGCAGACACATCAGGGTTGATACAGGCAAGCGGCGCAGCATCTCGCCTTCATCCCAGAGCAAGGTAACGGTGATCTGCTGCTCTTCCCAGGCCCAGCCGAGCTCTTCGAGCCAGGGGCAGAGCTGCGCACCTTCGCGCTCCCAGAGGCTGCGAGTGGCACTGAGCGCTGCACTGTTAGCGGCCTGACGTACTAGCTCGCGGCGGAGCAACCGGATCAAGCGGGCCTCGTCGAGGCCTTCATCGGCCGCTGCGGCCTGCATCAGATCGCAATAGATAGCGTGTGGGGCGAGCAGATCGCGCACCCGACGTAGCAGCGAAGTCTTGCCGATGCGGCGCAGGCCCATCAGGTAGATGCAGCGGTCGGGGCCGTGGGCGATCTGCGCGCAAAGCTCGTCGCGGCCATAGAAGTTCGCACCTTCGACCCAGTTGCTGATAATGTAGGGATTGTTTGTCATAATGCTCGCGTCGTTCTATCGCCAGCAGCAGGCGTGGTATGCTCGCTGTGCTGAGTGCGGGTAGCGGCTCCGGCGGCCCAGCAGTGTAGGAGGAAACTGACGTGATAGCCAGTAGAGCGACGGGTGGCGTGGCCAGTGGCGACAAGGCGCTCGCCGTCGGCGCTGTCGGTGAGAGACTGACCGTTACGCAGCGCTGACTGGCTCGGCGTGCTGAGCTGGTGCCAGATC
>JAAUTF010000615.1 GCA_012031775.1 Candidatus Altimarinota bacterium
CCCGGCGGCGGCGTGACTTTTGCCGGCACCTATAACGGCCATCCGGTCGGCGTGGCCGCCGCACTGGCGACGATCGGCGAACTGGCGAGCGGCACCGTCTACGCGCACTGCTTTGCGCTGGCCCAACGCGCGGGCGACGGCATCCAGGCTATCGCCGATGAACTCGGCATTGCGCTAACGGTAGCACGCTTTGGCTCGGTGTTTGTGCCCTATTTTATGCACGGCCCGGTTGAAAGTTACACCGATCTGCTGCGCAACGATACCACGCGCGATCTGGCCTTTCGCCAGGGGATGTGCGAGCGCGGTATCTTTATGCTTCCGGTGGCCTTAAAACGCAGCCACGTCAGCGCGGCCCACACCGAGAGCGATATCGATCGCACGCTCGATGTGGCCCGCGAGGTGTTGCGGACGCTGGTGTAGGTTGGAGATGGAGGATTCAGGATTCAGGATTCAGGATTCAGCAGCGTCAGCGCGGCGCGATACGTGCGCCGTTTGCCCAGGCGTGGTCACGGATCACGGATCACGGCGCGGGGGCAATTCACAATGTCCGCATCGCTACAGTGATACGAGGTCTTTATGCGTGGTCTCACTAACAAAGGCATTTTGATCAGCGGCGCGTCGTCGGGGCTGGGCAAGGCGGCAGCGCAGCGCTTTCTCGAAGAGGGCGCGCGGGTCTTCTTCTGCGGCCACGAGGCACAGGGCGTAACACAGACGATCGCCGAGCTGCGCGAGCTGGGCCAGATCGATGGTATGGTCGCCGATGTGAGCGACCCCGCCGCTGTGGCAGAGCTAGTCGATCGCGCCGAGCAGCAGCTCGGCGTGATGACGTGCTTTGCAATAACGCTGGCATCGCCTGGGAAGAGGCCTTTCTCGACGTCACACCCGAGCACTGGGACCAGATTATGGCGGTCAATTTACGCGGCATGTTTCTGGTCGGCCAGGCCGTCGCGCGGCGGATGGCCGAACGCGGGCGCGGTGTGATCGTGAATATGGCGAGCAAAAACGGTCTGGCCGGCGAGGTAAAATACGCGCACTACAACGCGTCAAAAGGCGGCGTGGTCATGTTGACCAAGACCATGGCGCTTGAGTTGGGGCCGCTCGGCATCCGCGTTAATGCGCTCTGCCCTGGCTATATCGTCACACCCCTTTCGCAACAGATCGACCCGCCCGGTTTCGCCGAGGCCTACGCCAAGCAGTATATTCCGCTTGGCCGCACCGGGCGGATGGATGAAGTGGCAGCGGCCTATGCCTTCCTCGCCTCCGACGAATCCTCGTTCATCCACGGCGAGACCTTGCTGGTCGATGGTGGCCATCTGGCGCAGTGATGGCTAACCGGTAGCTGTCGCGACAGCAGCGCTACTACCATAGCCACCGACACCTTCTTTTTGTTGCGAGTAGGCACAATGACACACACAATCACAATTATCGGGGCGGGTAGCGCGGTCTTTTCGCTGAGCATGGTGCGCGATCTGTGTTTGACGCCGACGCTGCAGGGCAGCACCGTACGGTTTATGGATATCGACGCGGCGCGTCTGGATGCCATTCACGCGCTCTGCACACGCTATGCCGCCGAGCGCAATGTGGCGCTGAACCTGGAGAAGACCACCGACCGCGCGCGGCGCTGGCCGGGGCCGATGTGGTGGTGAACGCGGCATTGGCGGCGGGGCACCAGCGGCTGCGTGCGGGCTGGGAGGTTGCCCAGCGCCACGGCTATCGCTGGGGTGGGTCGCTCCATGTGATGCACGACGAAGCCTTCTGGATCAACTTCTATCAGCTGCGCCTCTTCGAGTCGGTGATCGAAGATATGCTGGCGATCTGCCCACAGGCCTGGTACATCCAGATCGCAAACCCGGTTAAGGCGGGCATCACGCATTTGGCGCGCCGTTACCCTGAGGCAAAGATAGTTGGCCTCTGCCACGGCTTTGGCGGAGTCTATTACCTGGCCGACAAGCTCGGGCTCGAGCGCGAGCAAATTACCTACGAAGTTCCCGGCGTCAACCATTTTATCTGGCTGACCAAACTCTTCTACAAAGGCGAAGACGCCATGCCGCTGCTGGCGCGCTGGGTGGCGGAACAAGGGCCGACGTATTGGCAGCACTGCGGCTACGGCGATGAAATGGGGCCGAAGAAGAGCGATCTCTTCCGCCGCTACGGTGCCTGGCCGATCGGCGATACCGCAGGCGATGGCGGCGGTTCGTGGGGCTGGGAGTACCACTGCGACGATGACATCGAGGCGCGCTGGCGCGAGCGGCCCGGCGATTTCTGGCAACGCTTTTTTCAAGGTGGCGAACACGAGGTGGCTGAAATCCAGCGCATCAGCCACGATTCGAGCGCACGCGTGAGCGAGCGCTTCCCACCAGTGCTATCCGGCGAGACGATTATCCCCGTGGTCGAAGCACTGCTGGTCGATGTGCCGCGCGTCGTCTTATGCAATATTCCAAATACGGGCAGCTACGTGCCCGGTGTACCGCAAGATTTTCAGGTCGAAGTACCGGCGCTGGTCTCACGGCGTGGCATCCAGGGCATTCAAACTGATGGACTACCGGCAGCCGTTCAATCCGCCCTGCTACGCGATTGTGTTGCGCCCACCAACCTTGAGCTGGCGGCCTACGGCGCGGGCAGCCGCGCATTGCTCTTCGAACTGCTTATGCTCGACCCGTGGACACGCAGCGCTGAGCAGGCCCACGCCATGTGCGACGAAATCCTGGCGCTCGACTGCCACGCCGAGATGCGCGCGCACTATTGCTGACAAAGGAGCCACCATGCCGCACACAGCTGACATCGCCGTCATCGGCGGCGGAATTATCGGGATGAGCTGTGCTTACGAACTTGCACGCCAGAGTGGCGCATCGGTGGTGCTCTTCGACAAAACCTGATGGCGGGCGCGACCAGCGGCGGCTCGGCGGGTGTGATCTGCCTGCACGATATGGGGACGATCTATGCACAGCTGACGCTGCTCGGTTTCGAGCGCGTACGCCAGTTTGCGCAGAAGCACGCGATCGGCTTTCAACCGTGGGGTACACTCGATCTGCACTATGAACGCGCCGACACAACGAACAGCTTCCCGCCCGCGCCGAGTGCGTACATCCGGCGCTTCGACAATGGGCAGCCCGAGAGCATCTATGCACGGGAATATCTCGATCGCGCAGCATTGGTTGAGCGCTTTCCCTGGATCCGGCCCGAACGCCTGCTCGGCGGCGTGCTTTACCCCAACCAGGGCTACCTCGACCCGTACAAGCTGATCGAGACCTACGAGCAGCTAGCCGTGGACACAGGGCGCGTTGATGTACAGCACGCCACGCCGGTCTTGCAGATGCGCAAAACCGGCACGCGTATCGACTCATTGGTGACACGGCGCGGCGAATGGCGGGTCGGGCAGGTAGTCAACGCAGGCGGCCCCTGGGGTGCCAAGATCGCAGCCCTGGCCGGCGTTGACATGGCGCTCACCCCTAACCGCATCCAGGTCTGTGTTGCCACCGCCTTCGACGATGGGATCACGGCGGCACCGCTGACCGGCGTACCAGAAGCCGTTGACGGCGAGGGCGTCTGGTGTCGTGGCGAACTTGGCGGCACCATGCTGTTCGGCCAGCACCACAATACCACGCAAACAAACTCGATTGTCGATCCTGATTATGTCAACCGAGTGAACGACGACGGCTACCCTGCGGCGGTTGAACGGGTCTATACGCGTTACTGGAACTTGCCGAAGAGCGTCTACCTGAACGGCTGGTGCTGCGTGTACGGCACCACCACCGACGGCTTCCCGATCATCGCGCGCGACAAGCAGCTCGACAATTTTTACCACGCGGTCGGCATGAACGGCCATGGCATAACCTGCCATGCCGGCGTAGCGCTGGCCATCGCCGAGCTAGTGTTACGCGGCGGCAGCCAGATCGACCTCGCGCCGATCACTGGCCACGATGAGCGCCTGGATATTACGCCGCTTGATGCAGGGCGCTTTGCGCGCGGC
>JAAUTF010000616.1 GCA_012031775.1 Candidatus Altimarinota bacterium
CAGGCGGATCGCGGCTGTCGCCTCGGCCTCGGCCTTTTTGTTTAGCGCCTCAGCCTCGGCCTCCGCCGTCTTGATCTGCTTGAGCGCCTCGAGCTCAACCGCGTTCTTTTGCGCGATCAGCTCGCGCTGCGCATCGCGCTCGGCTTGAATGATCTGGATCTGTGCCTCGCGGTTTGCCGCCGCCGTCTCCTGAACGGTGAAGACCTCCTGCTCGGCTGCTTCGCGCTGGGCCGCGATCGTCAATCGCTCTTGCTCGGCTGCCTCCAGCTTGGCCATCTGCTGCGCCAGCGCCACCTTACGCTCCTGGTCGGCCACCTCGACCGATTGCTCTTTGAAGACCAGGCTGCGCTGTACTTCGCGCTCGCGCTCGGATTCGGCCAGCTGAATCGCCTGCTGCTTGCGCTCCTCGGCCAATTGCACCGACTGCTCTTTGCTTTTCTCGGCCTCGGCGATAGCGCGCTCTTTTTCGACACGCGATAGCTCGGCCACGCGCAATTGCTCGTAGACGACCTGTTCCGACGCGCTTTTTCCTCAGCCTCGCGGATGGCGATCTCGCGCTGCTGGGTTGCACGTGCCTGGGCCAGGTTGCGGTCGAGGTTCAACTTCTCTTGCTCAACCGTCGCGTTGCGTGTTGCTATTTCTAGCTCGACGCCGCGTGTAATATCGTTCTGCTCTTGTTCGGCAGCCGAGTTGCGGCGCGCAATTTCTAGCCGCTTGTTCTGCTCGATATTGTTGCGCTCCTGCTCGGCAGTCGCGTTGCGCTTGGCGATTTCGGTCTGCGTCGTCTGGTCGATCTCATTACGCTCTTTTAGCGCGTTCTGGATCACCTGCGCGTTGCGCGCGCACCTGTGCGCCGAAAACATCGTCGATGCCGAAGCTGCCTTGGCGCGCACTTTTGAGCGTCGTGATCGAGACCGACTCGAGCACCAAACCGTTCTCGGCCAGGTCGGCGCGCACCAGGTTTTGCACCCGCTCGACAAACTTCTCACGCTCCTGATGCAGCGACATGAGGGTGAACGTCGCTGCTACATCGCGTAGCGCACCTTCCAATTTGCTTTCCACCAGCCGCTTCACACTATCGTTGTTGACTTCGTCGCCACCGATGGTGCGCGCCGCGCGCTCGATATCTTCGGCGATGGGATTGACCTTGATATAGAAGATAGCGCGGATATCGGCATACTGCGGGTCAATCGTTAACAGCGCGTTGGCCTCTGTACGCTCGATGTCGATATCCATCGTGCGCAGTCGACCCAACTGATTTTGTGCAGCGCGGGGAAAACCCACTCACCGCCATTAAAGATGACTTTCGGCTTGCCGCTACCGGTTTTGAGGAAGGCGCGATCGGCTGGCGCTTTGACATAAAAGCGCGTGATCAGGGCCAGAAACACGAACAGCAAAATGAGAAGGACACCGATGCCGATACTGATGGCGATAATGATTTCCACGGTGATCTCCTTAATCCTGACTCCTGACTTCTCTACCTCAGCGCCCGCACTACAAAGCGGCGTTGCACAGCGTCGTAACGGGTGACGGCGACCTCAGCGCGTTCAGGCAGATTTGTGCTCCCTTCGACGACGGCGAAAATCGTGTGCAGGGTGCCGTGGCTGTCGCGCACGGCAACACGCCCATAGCTCGGGCTGACGGAGGGGCTGACCACAATGCCCGCGCGCCCGACGAGCTGTTCATTGCTGATCGCCGCATTGCTGCGCCCGGCGATGCGCCCAAAGGCGCGGCTAAGTGCGCCGGTGGCGAAAAAACCGAGCAGCAGGCCGGTGATCATCGCCACCGCACCGATCGTTATCGGGAGTGCGAGAGTCTCGATCAGCAGCGCTGAAGTCAGCAGGCCAATAAAGCCGAAGCTGCCGAGCAGCGCTATCAGCACCAGCACCAGCGGCACCTGGCCCACGCCAAGCCAGCCGAGCAGCCCTGCTCCGCCGCCATGGTGCGCTGCAGCGCTGTCGAGATCGGCGTCGAAACCGCCATCCGCGTTGGCGTCGATATCAAGATCGACATCGACATCCGCATCGACATCTGTATCGGCGTCGTTATCGCCGAAGCCGCCGATCAACTGCACCAGGGCAAAAAAAAGACAGCAGCCCAGCGCTACCAGAAAGGGGATGTTATACCAGGCGAAGAGAAACTGAAATGCACTCATAACAATTTATACGTGCTGTGCCGCGACAAAGTCGCAACTGTCGAAGCCAATGTTCCTGAGGTAATGAGCTTAATTATATAGGATCATCGCTAAGCACGCGCTCTATGGTAGAATAAGACGATTTTCCGATTGATTGAAACAAAGCGCAATAGGACGCCATGAGCGAATCATCATCAGAGCAGACTGGCGCGGACGATTTCGGTTTGAGTGCTGTGCGCGAGCTGTTGAAACTTATCAATCAGACCGATGTTACTGAAATTTTGATCGAGCGTGGCGATACCAAGCTTCATGTGAAGCGCGGCACTGCCGTTTCTGCTGGTTTGATGCTCCCGGCGGTGGGTGTTCCTCCCATGGCCGCAGCGCCTGCACCATTACAGCAATTTACCGGATCGCCGATGGAGACGCCGCAGCCGCATGTCGAACTGCCGGTGGCCATACCATCGTTCGCCCCGATGTTGGAACGTTTTACGCCGCGCCCTCGCCCAAAGAGCGGCACTTCGTCGAAGAAAGCGATGAGATCCGCGTCGGCGACACGGTTGGCATTATCGAGGCGATGAAGATGATGAACGAGATCGAAAGCGAGTTTGCCGGGCGCGTGGCGCGCATCCTGGTCAAAAACGGCCAGCCTGTCGAGTACGGCCAGCCGCTAATGGTGATCGAGCCGCTGTAGGCAGGCAGCATACTGTCTCCCTACAGCGATATGAAAGCAAGTACGTTGATGCCTGTCCTTTCCGTCGCAGAACTGAATAGCTACTTGGTCGCACTGCTCGAGTCCGACGATGTCCTGCGCGATATCTGGGTGCAGGGTGAGGTCTCCGGGTTTAAGCAGTACCCTTCCGGCCACTGCTATTTTAGTCTGAAGGACGAGGGCGGCGTGATGCGCGGCGTGATGTGGAAGAGTTTCGCCGCGCGCCTGCTCGTGCTGCCGACTAACGGCGACCTGGTGTTAGCCCATGGCAAGGTTTCTATCTACGCCGAGCGTGGCGAGCTGCAGCTGGTGGTCGATACGTTGCAGCCTGCCGGTATCGGCTTGGCGCAGGCTCAGCTCGAAGCGCTGAAGCAGCGCTTGCAGGCCGAAGGCCTTTTCGACCGCAAACGTCCATTGCCGCTCCTGCCGCGTCGGATCGGTATTGTCACCTCGCCGCAGGCGCCGCGCTGCGCGATATGCTCAATGTGCTGACGCGCCGCTTTCCGCTGGCCGAGGTGTTGATCGCCCCGGCACTGGTTCAGGGCGCACAAGCCCCCGATAGCATTGTCGACGCGCTTTACACGATCTATCAGTTCGACCTCGATCTGATCATTCTTGCGCGCGGTGGTGGCTCGGTCGAAGATCTGTGGTGCTTCAACGACGAAGCCGTGGTGCGGGCGGTCTTCGCCAGCCCGGTGCCGCTGATCACCGGTGTTGGCCACGAGACGGATTTTACGCTCGTCGATTTTGTCGCCGATCTGCGCGCGCCCACGCCGTCGGCGGCGGCAGAGCTGGCCACGCCCGAGCTGTTGGGTTTGCAGGCCGCCCTCAGCGATATGCAGCAGCGCCTTGGCGAAGCGATGGACGAACTTCTGCAGCAGCGTCGCGCGGAGCTTGGGGCGGCTGAGTGATACCCTGCAACGTCTGGCCCCGCTTGCGCGCATCGGCCGTGATCGGCAGCGCCTCGAACCCGCCGGTCTGCAGGTTGTGGAGGATCGGCTTCCAACGGATGCGACGCGGGTGCGCCAGCGAGCGGAACAAGGCCGCCGTCGCTTCGCCGAGAAAGGACAACATGCCCAACCCGTGGCCCAGGCCGGTCCACGCTTGCTGCCCGACTCTCGTC
>JAAUTF010000617.1 GCA_012031775.1 Candidatus Altimarinota bacterium
ACAACGATGGCACGGTAAGCCCGCCGGAGGTGCCCGGTATTGGGATCGATCAAACTATGAGGTGCTTGCGCAGTATCGGGTGGCGTAGGTTACAGGTTACAGGTGATAAGCCGGAGGTAGAAGCCTCCGGTTTTTTATTGGCGCTGTTTCAGAAAAATATCTTGACATATTTTCAGAAACATTGTAAGATACGAATACGAATGATTTCTAAAAGTAATAACGATGATCATGTAAGCCTGAGGCATGACTATGAGCTTCTGCGATCCGGTGCTTGTCGCCAATGTGCTGCGCGAGACCAATGGTGCGTACCCGTTACCGCAACGCGCAGCGCGTGAGCGCTGGCAGGTATTGCGCGCTACAGCACTTGGGCATGAGATACTCTGCCGCGCTGAGGCAGCGCTGAGCGAGCCCACACCGCCACTTCCGGCAAGTTTCTACCTCGCCTTTCACCGTAGTGGTGCGCGGGAGCCCTACGAGCAACCGTCGGCGGAGCGGCGTGAGCGGCTCACTTTGTTCGCGCTCGCAGAGTGCCTGGAGGCTAAGGGGCGTTTTCTCGACGCAGTATTGGATGAAGCCTGGGCGATTTGTGAGGAGAGCACGTGGGTAACGGTGGGCCATGGCTTCGACTGGCAGCGCGAGCTGCCGGAACCTGGACGGCCGATTATCGATCTCTTTTCAGCTATTACTGCTGCTGCCCTAGCGGAGATCGATTACCTGCTTGATGATGCACTGCACCCGGTGCTGCGAGACCGTATCCGCTGTGAGATCGAGCGACGGAGCACCGGCCCCTTTCTCGCCCGCGACGACTACCCCTGGCTGGGGCTTGGTGCAAAAAAATCAACAACTGGATGCCGGTCTGTGCTGGCGGCACGGCGATAGCAGCACTCTATCTGGAGCCAAATGTCGATCGGCTGACGGCTGTGCTAGTGAAAGCGATCGATGGTATTGAGCGTTACCTCGCCACGTTTAGCAGCGATGGTGGCTCTGCTGAGGGTGTTGGTTACTGGGAGAAAGGTATTTTCTTTGTCGCCGCCCTGGGTGAACTGTTGGCAGCACGCACTGCTGGCCAACTCGACCTGCTAGCGCGCCCGCAGCTCGTTCAGATCGCCAGCTTCCCGGCGCGGGTCGAGCTGAGCCCGGGTTGTTTCGTGCCATTCTCCGACACCGGGCTGGATCGGCGCCCGCAGGCGGCACTGCTGCACTTTCTCGCCCGCCGCTACGAACTGCCGGAGCTGGTGGCCCTCGACCGCACGCCGCCTGCGGAGCGCACATTAACAAACGCGGCCCGGCGGAGAAAGTACGCGATTTATTCTGGTACCCCGCGAACGCATTTGGCCAGGAAACAAAGGAACAGAGGAACAGAGGAACAAACGAGCAAACGAACAAAGGAACAGAGGCGCAAACGGGCATAGAGCGCAGAGCGCAGAGCGCAGAACGGGGCGTTGAGGGCGCACTGTACAAGCCGCTTTGGAGGGGAGAGCTGGCGTCTGGTTTGGGTGGGCGCGGATCTTCGGTTGCGAGCCAGGTAGGATCGGCGGACTTTCTGCCGGATATTCAATGGTTCATCGCGCGCGGCGCACCGGGGGCTGATGATGGCCTGGTGCTGGCGGCGAAAGGCGGCCATAACGCCGAGCCGCACAATCAGAACGATGTCGGTTCCTTTGTGGTGCATTGGCGTGGTGAGACACTGCTGGCCGATCTTGGTGCGATGCGGTACACGCGTGACAATTTCCGATCGGGGCAGCGCTACCAAATGTTCGCGAACCGCTCGCTTGGGCATAACGTGCCCCTGGTGCAGGGTTACGAGCAAGTCGCCGGGCCTGGTGGTGCTAACTGCGTGCGATGGGAGGTGGGAGCGGACAGTGACAGTTTTGTGCTCGATCTGGCGGGGGCATACCCGCCCGACGCTGACGTACAGACGCTTGAGCGAAAGCTAACGTTGCGCCGGGCATTGCCGCATGGCTGCGTTGAGCTGTGTGATCGGGCGCGCTTTCAGAGCGGCCCCGGCACCTTTGCCAGTGTGCTGATCAGCCTTGTGCCCGCTGTATTGATCGAGCCGGGCCGTGTATTGCTCAGTGGTGAGCGCGGGCGTCTGCTGGTACACTTCGACGCCGAGTTGCTCGATGTGACGATCGAAACTATCGGCGGGGTAGATCTACGGGGCGGCCCCCGCGACGTAACCCGTGTGATACTGAACCTACGAATGGCCGCCCTAGAGCCGCTGATCGCCCTTGAGTTCTTTCCGCTGGTGTAAGCGACAGCAGACGTCGGGCTGAGGGCTTAGAAGCTTCAGCGTGTCGTAACGAGCGCAAGCGACTTGCTCAGCGCTACAAAGCCTCAGAAAAGCTCGCTGTGATGACCAAGGTTGGCGACAAACCCTGTGTTTGCGCCGCGTCGGACATAGTGACATAACCGTTGCCAGTGATGGTATCCGTCCAAAGGAGGTAGCCCGATCATGCGTAAGACCGCACAGCTTTCGCGTCGCCAATTCCTGCGCCTTTCAGCCACTGCCGGCGCGTCCGGCCTGCTCGCCGCCTGTGCTGCTCCCCCGGCCCCCGCTGCGGATCCGACGATTGCGCCGGTCGCCACGACTGCACCAGCAGCGGCAACGGCAGTGCCGACGACTGCCGCAGCGGCGACGGCTGCCCCGACTGTTGCTGCTGCGACGACCTACAAAGAAGCCCCGATGTTGGCGCAGCTAGTGCAGGCCGGCAGCCTGCCGATTGTTGATGAGCGCCTGCCCAAAACCCGATGGTCGTTCAAGTGTTGGATCAGATCGGCGTGTACGGCGGCCAGTGGACGATGGGCATGGAGGAGGACGACAATGTGCAGCTCCTCAAATCGATGCTCTATGATGGCCTGGTGCGCTGGAACGCCGAATGGACTGCGGTTGAGCCGAACCTCGCCGAAAGCTGGGAAGTGGAAAACGATGGCGCTAAGTACACCTTCACGCTGCGCGACGGTGTGAAGTGGTCGGATGGCACGCCGTTCAGCAGTGCCGACGTGATGTTCTGGGTTGAGTCTATTCGTGGCAACGAAGAGTTGCACGGTGATTTCCCGGGATGGATGGAGATCGAAGTCGATGGCGAGGATATCGGCCCGACGGTGACTGCGCCCGATGCGACGACGCTCGTGTTCGAGTGGCCCGCGCCGAACGGCCTATTCTTGCAGCGCTTGGCCATTCCGAACGGCTTGGAGCTGACACACTACCAGGCTGAGTACGCCAAGAAATTCCTGCCCGAGTTTAACCCCGATCTCGACGCGGAAGTGGCCGCTGCCGGACTGCCGGGCTGGATCGAGCTGTGGGAGGCCATGGTCGCTTTCGACCTGAGCGGTATCAACGCGCGTAATCAGAACCCTGAACTGCCGACGCTCACCGCCTGGATGATAAAAAATCGCCTGGGCGAGGGCCAGGTGCTGAACGCCGAGCGCAACCCCTACTACTGGAAGGTCGACGCCGAAGGCCAGCAGTTGCCTTATATCGACAGCATCCGCTACAGCCTGGTGAGCGACCGCGAAGTGCTGCTGCTCAACGCGTTGAACGGTGAAATTGGGTTGCAAGATCGACGGGTGGGCGACCTGGTAGACAAGCCGGTGCTGGCGGATGGGCGTGAGAAAGGCGGCTACAAATTCTTCGAGACGATCTCGTCGAATATGAACACCGACGTAATCAGCTTCAATCTGAACCACAAAGACCCGGCCAAGCGTGAGATGTTCAACAACAAGCTCTTCCGCCAAGCGCTCTCGGTGGCGATCAATCGCCAGGAGATTATCGACCTGGTGTATGTGAGCCAGGGCCAGCCGTGGCAGGCCGCACCGGCACCGGGTTCAGTGTTCGCGGATGAAGAGATGGGTACACAATTCACCCAGTACCGACCCGGCGCAGGCCGAAGCCTGGCTCGACGAGGCGGGCTATACAAAAGGTGCCGACGGTATGCGGGTAGGCCCGGACGGCAATCCGATCGA
>JAAUTF010000618.1 GCA_012031775.1 Candidatus Altimarinota bacterium
ACGGTGCGCGATCGGCCGTCTTCTTGATGGACGAGCCGCTCTCCAACCTCGACGCCAAGCTGCGTGTGCAGACGCGCGCTGAGATCAGCAAGCTGCACCAGCGCTTGAAGACGACGTTTATCTACGTGACACACGATCAGACCGAGGCGATGACGATGGGCTCGCGTATTGCGGTTATGCGCGACGGCATTCTGCAGCAGCTCGATACGCCGCAGACGCTCTACGATCACCCGTCGAACATGTTTGTAGCTGGCTTTATCGGCAGCCCGGCCATGAACTTCTTCGAGGCCAAGCTCGACCGTGGCAACGGCGGTCTTGTTATCAATGTCGCTGATGCCTTCCATGTGCCCGTGCCGGCGAGCAAATCCGAGAAGCTTGGTTCGCACGCTGGGAAGAGCGTCTATTTCGGTATTCGCCCCGAAGACGTTCACGATGCGCATTATGTGCCGCGCGGGGTGGACGAAAGCGCCAAGATCAGCACCAATATCAACGTGGTCGAGCCGATGGGTGCCGAAGTCTTTGCCTACATCGAAAATGGCGGCAAAGAATTTGTCGGGCGCTTTGACCCACGCTCCAACGCGCGTACCGGCCAGAATATCGAGGTCGTGCTCGATATGGATAAGATGCACCTCTTCGACCGCGAAACCGAGAAGGCCCTGGTGTAAGCTCGATGCCGTCGAGACGCCGTGGGGCCGCGCATGCGCGGCCCCACGGCGTTCCTGTTATATAAGCCCCAGTGTCTCTTCCAGCGCAAACATCACGTTCATATTCTGCACCGCCTGGCCCGAGGCACCTTTGATCAGGTTGTCCTCGCAGGCGACAAGGATATAGCGCCCCTCGGCCTCGTCGACCGCCTGGAGGCCGATCAGCAGTTGATTGGTATTAACCACGTGACACAACTCCGGCAGCTTGCCCGGCGGCAACAGCTTCACAAAAGGCTCTGCGGCGAAGATATCGTAGGCCGCACGTACCTCATCGACCTTGATGCCGGGTTTTAAATTGACATAAAGCGTAGAAAGAATGCCACGAAAGACGGGCAGCAGATGGGGCGAGAAGATGATGCGCGCGCCGGTCTCCTGCTCCATTTCGGCGATATGGCGGTGGCTGCGCCCGATGTTATACGCGCTAAAATTCTCGTGGGCCTCGCCAAAATGTGTTTTTAGCGCCAGCGAGCGCCCCGCCCCGGACACACCTGATTTGCTATCGGCGATCACCGTGCGGTCAGCGAGCAGCCCGGCCTTCATCAGCGGGTGCAACGGCAAGATTACCGTTAGCGGGTAACAACCAGTGTTAGCGACCAAGCGCGCGCTCCGAACCGCAGTGCGGTGTAGTTCGGGCAAACCGTAGACCGCTGCGCTCAGCAGTTCGGGGGCCGGGTGTGGCTTGCCGCGCCAACGTGTGTACACATCGGCGTCGAGGATACGAAAGGTATCACTGAAGTCGATCACCCGTTTACCCGCAGCGAGCGCCGCTTCGGCAATGGTTATCAGCTCTGGTGCGCCGTGCGGCAGGCACGTGAAAATCAGGTCGACCGCGCTGAGATCGGCCTGATCGGCGCCCACAAGTGGCAGATCGATCGTTGTTGGAAAGACATCGCTCAGCCGCTGGCCTGCCGCCGAGCGCGCTGTGGCGAAAACGATCTCAGCCTGCGGGTGGCGCAATAGAAGCTTGATCAGCTCGAAACCGGTGTAACCCGTCGCCCCGTATATGCCGATACGTACCATCGCTTTTCTCCTCATGTAGCGATGGGTGCGTACGACAGCAGGTTCACCGCTGGTAGACGCACCCACCGCTGTGGCATTTGTGCTGACCCTATTCTTATTGTACCGCTTGATCGTTTTGGTGCCTACTAGGCGCGCACCTCCTGACGCTGAAAAGGGTGTAGCCGAGGGCGCAGATAGGCAAAGCAAGGTTGCAGCGCTACCTTGGCTGCGCGCTAGTACCTGCTCGTCACCGCCTGGTTTTCCTGGGCGCGGGCGAGCGCGGCGGTAAGGAATAGCGCCGTGATCAGCAAGGCAATGGATCCCCCGCAGTACTGCAAGCAACTCCCCGTACGCTGTGCAGCTGCCCTTGACAAACGGTGTGCATCTGGTACCCTTAAAGGGGTGCTGATAATCTTGAACTATTTACGATAAAAAGTATTGAGGAGTCGAAAAGCTGGCATGGCCTAAAAGTGCGGCGCGAACGCCGACTTGTAACAGGCCAGCTTTCTGTCTATCCAGAAAGGCCCGGTATGGTCTTTGCGACGCGTCGTTTTGATTTCTCAGCATCGCATCGCTATTGGCGCGATGACTGGAGCGCTGAGGAGAATGAGCGCATCTTCGGCAAATGCACAAGCCCGTATGGGCACGGCCACAACTATGCGCTTGAAGTTACTATTACCGGCACGCTCGACGAGCGCACCGGCATGGTGATGAATATGACAGAGCTGAAAGCGATCGTCAACGAGGTATTGAGCGAGTTCGACCATCGTCATCTTAACGAGGACACGCCGTACTTTAAGAAACTGGTGCCGACCACCGAGAACATCGTGCGGGTGCTGTGGCGCCTTATCGCTGCACAGCTCCCGGCTGAAGCGCGGCTAGTCCGGCTCAAGCTCAACGAGATGGATGACCTGTGGGCGGAGTACGATGGCAGCGACGAGGCGACATTTACGCGCTCCTACGTGTTTCGGCAGCACATCGCCTGCATTCGCCCGCGTTGAGCGACGCGGAGAACCTGGCGATCTACGATAAATGTAACAACCCGAACGGCCACGGCCACAACTATCGTGTAGAAGTGACGGTCGGTGGTGTCGTGGACACGCAGAGCGGCATGGTGATGGATCTTGTAACAATGGACAAGCGCGTGCGTAATTTGCTCGATGCGCTTGATCACCGGCATCTCGACCGCGAGATCGCCTATTTTGCCGATAAGCCTTCGACAGCGGAGAATATCGTGGTCTTCTTGTGGCACGAACTTGCAGCGCGCTTCGAGGGCCAGCTACAGCATTTAAAACTCTACGAAACACGTAAAAACGTGTTCGAATACGCCGGCCAATAACCTAGTACAGCGTGGCGGAGGCTCGTTTCCGGGTATGTGCGCGCTGTAGCTCGCCACCATCAGGCGTTCGCCGGAGGTGGGCAGACGCTTCAGCGTACGAGTACAGGATCTCTTGAGCCTTTGCAGTTAGTAATGAAGGATTGTATCGATGGCATACACAAATGGTAACGGACAGAGCCACGACGACGAGATGGATTTGCTTGATCTCGACGGGCTGGTGCTGCGCGGGCGTGGGAAGCTTGAAGGTCTGGAATTCAGCTCTGATCCTAAGATCGAACATGCGGTTGTCGCGATACTTGAGAGCATCGGCGAGGAGCCGGCGCGCGAAGGTTTGCTTAAAACACCATCGCGCGTGGCGAAGATGTACGCCGAGCTAACGGCTGGCTATCGCATTGACCCCGAAGCGTTGATCAACGATGCTATCTTCAATGTCGAGTACCAGGAGATGGTGCTGGTGAAGGATATCGACTTCTCCAGCCTGTGCGAGCATCATATGCTGCCTTTTCTGGGCAAAGTACATGTCGCCTACATCCCGAACAACCGTGTCGTGGGCTTGAGTAAGCTGCCGCGCATCGTCGATATGTTCGCACGGCGCTTGCAAGTACAGGAGCGTATGACGGTGCAGATCGCCGATTTTATCGACGAGCACCTGCACCCGCTCGGCGTTGCGGTGGTCGCCGAGGGTGTGCATATGTGCGGTGTGATGCGTGGTGTGAAAAAGGCCAATGCTAAGATGGTCACCTCGGCGATGCGTGGCGTGTTTCGCGACGACCCGAAGACACGCGCCGAGTTAATGGGCCACATCAACCGCCCGTCGTACGGCGATTAAGATCAGGTTTCAGAAATGCGTGTTGATTGTGCCAGTATTGTTGACTTTGTTAGCAATACTGGCACAAGCGACTCTTTTCTGGAAGCTGGTATA
>JAAUTF010000619.1 GCA_012031775.1 Candidatus Altimarinota bacterium
AAGCGCCAGCCCCGCCGCGTCTGCGCCCCCATGGTTACCGGCGGCGGCACCATGATCGTCACCGAAGACCGCCTCGGCGATATTCGTTAATGTGATGAGCCAGCTCGCTCAGGATCTGGGTGCACAGGCGATAATGCTTACCGATCGCGCCGGCATGGTGCTCGCCGATGTCGGCAATACCGATGGCATGCCGATGATGATGATTGTCTTGCCGCTGCTCTCTACCGCCTTCTCGACAGTAGGCGAAGTTGCGCGCCAGCTGCGCGACGACGACGCCACCACCCTCTACATTCACGACGGCACCAATTACGACCTCTACTGCTTCGATGTCGCTGGTCGCCACCTCCTCGTGCTCGTCTTCAACAAAAAAGTCGTTAGTTCCAAGATCGGCTCGGTCTGGATCAGCGCTAAACGCGCGGTGCGTGAACTACGCGATGTGCTGGGATAGGGCAGCAGTGTAGGGACGCAGCATGCTGCGTCCCTACACTGCTGCCCTACTTTATCCTATTTTTGCACGGCTTTTGCACCTGTGTTATACTCCGCCCGAAATTGAAGTGTACAAATTAAGATCAATCGTTTGAACTTTTCATCGTTCTCGGTTATACTGTTTGTGAAGGACGGAACGAAGAGTTCAATATCAAGTGAATCGAGTGTTCGGCGATCCACGAGTCGTTCACTCTGACGGAATTGCCGCGCGTCGGCTGTCCCTGTTGACGGTCGCGGCCTGGATCTCTCGACCGAGGAGGAAGACATTGTCAGGTCGAACACGTACTATCCTCATTATCGTTGGTGCGCTGGTGGTGGGCTACGTAAGCACACTCTTCTTGAGTCCTGGCCCACCGGTCGTATCGGTATCGGCGAAGACACTGTTTACGATTGGCGGTTTCCCCTTCACCAACTCGCTGCTCGTCACCCTGATTACGAACATCATTGTTGTTGGCCTTGCCATTGCGGCAACGCGCAACATGCAGCTTGTGCCGCGCGGCCTGCAAAACGTGATGGAAGCGATCATCGAGGCGCTCTACGGCGTGTTCCGCAACGTCAACGAAAAGTATGTTGCCCGTGCCTTTCCGCTATGCGCATCGATTTTCCTGTTTCTGATCACGGCCAACTATCTTGGCCTGGTACCGAGCGGGGAATTTGGCCCGTGCAAGCCTCATAGCCAAGAGGAAGCACGCGTCGCGCTAGCCACCGAAAACAGCCCGTTTGGTAATGGCATCTTTGGCGCGCCCTGGCCGCTGAGGGCTACACAACCTGCCCAGCAGGCACGGAGATCACCCCCTTCTTGCGCTCACCGAGCGCAGACTTGAACTTCGCGCTGGCGCTTGGCATGATCTCGTTCGTTTTCGTTCAGTATTGGGGCTTTCGCACCCTTGGCATCGGCTACCTCTCAAAGTTCTTCAACCTGAAGGGCATTATGTCCTTTGTAGGTATTATGGAGTTCATCAGCGAGATCATCAAGCCGATTGCGCTCGCGCTTCGTCTTTTCGGCAACATCTTTGCCGGTGAGGTGTTGATTCTGGTGCTGAGCTTCTTGGTGCCACTGGTATTGCCGATGCCTTTCTACGCCTTCGAGCTGTTTGTCGGCTTCATTCAGGCAGTAGTCTTCTCGCTGTTGTACAATGGCCTTTTGAGCATCGCCGTCACCAGCCATGAAGAGGAGCATCACGAAGGTAATGCCGGCGAAGCTGCGCGCGCGCATTAGTGCGGCTCGCTGCGGCGCTCGTGAAGCTCATCGCAGGATGTAAGAGTGCATACATCATATCTTACAAGGGGATACTCGTCAGGGGCAGTGCCCCGACGGTTCGACGGAATTTTGGCATACGTATTCTTTGATTGACGGAGGATTACCACCAATGGAGGGTCTGAACCTCATCGCCACCGCGCTCGCCATCGGCCTCGCTGCAATCGGCCCCGGCATCGGTGTAGGCATCATCGTCTCGGGTGCGCTGCAGGCCATCGGGCGCAACCCCGAAGTCGAGAACCGCGTTGTGACGTATATGTTCATCGGTATCGCCTTTACCGAAGCGCTCGCGATTTTCGGTCTGCTTATCTCGTTTATGATCGCCTTTGGCGTCATTCAGTAAGTTGTAACAGGTAGGGAGGTTCGACGTGGAGCAACTTGGTATTAACCTCAACCTGTTCATCATCCAGCTGATCAACTTTCTGGTGGTGGTCGGGCTGCTAACCTACTTTCTTTACCGGCCGGTCTTGAACATGCTCAACGAGCGCACACGGCGCATCGAGGAGAGCTTACGGGACGCCGAACAGGTGAAGCAGCAGCTGGCGAATACGAATCGCGATTACGAGGCCCGCATGGCCGAGGCACGCCAGGAGGCGGCGCAGATTATTACGCAGGCTCGCGAGCGCGCTCAGCAGCAGGAGCGCGAGATCGTCGAGCAGGCAAACCGCGAGGCTGGTCGCATCCGCGACGACGCCCGTGTCCAGGCTGAGCAAGAGCGCACGCAGATGCTGTCGACGGCGAAAAACGCAGATCGCTGAACTGGTGGCGCTTACCGCAAGCCAGGTGCTGAAGGCCGAAGTCTCGGCTCAGGGCCATCAGAAGTTGATCGACGAGTCGCTCGCCGCCTCGACCGGCGCAATTAGCGGGGGCTAAGCAACTATGGCGACAACAACTGACAGCCGCGCGATCGCCGGGACGCTCTACGAGGCGGTGCTGAGTGCGATGGTCAGTCAGCTGCGCGCGACTGCACCTCGGCTCAGCCAGGTCACGGCGACGGGTAGCACAGCGGCAGCCGAGGCCAATCGGCTTCTGCCAGACGGGATCTATCCCGAGACGCGTAATTTTGTACTCAGTCTGGCGCAGGAAGGTATGCTCGGCGATATCGACGAGGTAATCGCGGCGCTTGAGGCCTACTCGCAACGGCCCGTCCGCCAGCAAGTTGACACCGAGATCACCAGTGCTGTTGCGCTCTCACCAGAGCAGCAGCAGCAGATCGAGCACGATCTGCGCAAGCGCTACGACGCCGATCTTGTGGTCAGCTACACGATCGATGAGAGCATTATCGGCGGCCTGATCATTCGTATCGGCGATCAGGTGCTCGACAACAGCCTGCGCACCCGGCTTAGCGCCGTCCAGCGCAACATGTTGGAGAGCTAAAGAAAGAAGATGGTTCTTGGTGTTGCTGGCTTTGCCAGCAACACCCGGAGCCGTCATCCCTATACCGTATAGCCAGGGCTGGAGGCTGTAAGGATCACCCGCTTCCTTCAGCTTCTAGCCTTTTCCATTATGGAGTTCCTTCCATGACAACGATTGCAGATGATTTGCTGTCACGGCTGCGGGCCAGCATCACCAGTGGTGTTGATCTCACACCGCGCCAGGTGAATGTCGGCACCGTGCTATCGGTCGGCGACGGTGTGGCACGTATCGACGGCCTCGACCGGGTTGTCGCCTCTGAATTGCTCGAATTTCCCGCTAAGGCCGGGCGTAGTGAATCGATCTTCGGTATCGCGCTCAACCTTGAAGAAGATCAGGTTGCGACGATTGTGCTCGGTGAGAGCGATACGATCGAAGAGGGCGACCAAGTCAACTCCACCGGGCGCGTGATCTCGGTACCGGTGGGCCAGGCACTTGTGGGCCGCGTGGTGAACGCCATCGGCCAGCCGATCGACGAGCGCGGCCCGGTCCCGCACGACAAGACCTACACCATCCACCGCGAGGCGCCGCCCTTCGACGAGCAGGCCACAAGCGCCGAGATCCTCGTCACCGGCATCAAGGTGGTGGACCTGCTGGCCCCCTACGCCAAGGGCGGCAAGATCGGCCTGTTCGGCGGTGCGGGCGTGGGCAAGACCGTGCTCATCCAGGAGCTGATCAACAACGTGGCCAAAGGCCCACGGTGGCTACTCGGTGTTCGCCGGCGTGGGCGAGCGCACGCGCGAGGGCAACGACCTCTACCACGAGTTCATCGAATCGGGCGTGAACAAGAAGGGCGGCGGCGCCG
>JAAUTF010000620.1 GCA_012031775.1 Candidatus Altimarinota bacterium
CAACCTGCGCCTCAACCAAGGTGCGGATGATCGCCGTACCGGCGGCCCCAGCCCCATTCACCACCACACGCACATCTTGCAGGCGCTTACCAGCCACGTGCAGCGCATTCTGTAAAGCCGCCAGCACCACGATCGCCGTACCGTGCTGGTCGTCGTGCATCACCGGGATGTCAAGCCGCTCGTGCAGCGTGCCCTCGACGATAAAACATTTTGGCGCGGCGATGTCTTCAAGGTTGATGCCACCAAACACCGGCGCGATCTCCTCCACGGTACGGATAATCGTCTCTGGGTCTTGGCTGCGTAAACAGAGCGGGAAGGCATCGACATCGGCCAGCTCTTTGAAGAGAATAGCCTTGCCCTCCATCACTGGCATCGCGGCCCCCGGCCCGAGGTTGCCGAGGCCAAGAATGGCGCTGCCGTCGCTCACCACTGCTACGGTATTGCGTTTGATCGTCAGGCTGAACACTTTTTCAGGGTCATCGGCGATCGCGCGGCAAACGCGCGCCACACCGGGCGTATAGGCCAGCGAAAGATCATCTCGCGACAGCACCGGCACCTTGCTGCGCACTGCCAGCTTCCCGCCCTGGTGGGTCAGAAAAACCCGGTCGCTGACCTGCAACACTTCAACACCCTCGCTACCCTTCAGCGCCGCCACCAGCACCTCGCCATGCTGCTCATCGCTCACGCGCACCGTGATATCGCGCACCAGCGTAGTGCGCTCGGCGCGCACAAGATCGATCGCGCCGATGTCGCCGCCGATATCGCCGATCGTGGTGGTCACACGGCCCAGCATGCCCGGGCGGTTCAGAATTTGGCAGCGAATCGTTAGCGTATAGGCGACGCCCACCGACATAAGGGTACCTTCCTCAGCATAAGCGCGGGATATGCTTTGTATGATACCACGGACGCCGTAGGGACGCAGCATGCTACGTCCCTACGGTGCCGTCTAATTCGCTAAAGTAGACATTCGGCTTATGTGGTCACGCGCTCGGCGGCGCCGAGATCATCGCTGCGCGCACGCACTAATTCCAATGCCTGGGTGCGCGAACGCGTGAGGGTTTCGATCTCGGTGAGTATTTCGAGGAAACGGCGATATTCACGGCGAAGCAGTTGTTCTTCGGTGTGGTCGAGCGGGGGGACACGTTCAACAGCGTGGATCCAGTCTTCGAAGCAATCACTGTTTTGCAGCACTTCGATAGGACTAAAGTGGCTCAATCGCTGCCAGATCTGGGCAGCACTATCGGTGAGTAAACGCAGACTATCGATTGCCATGGAAGACCGTATGTAGTACAAATGCGCATCCGCGCAGCGGCTGTTCTTTATTTCACACTCACCATAATAAATTATATCGCATAGCGAGCCATCGGTCTTAGGGGTGAATTTCCGTCAGTCTGCGGATGCACAGCAGCGTGGTGCTGAAAAACTTGGTATAATCCGAATCGAGTAAGGAAAAGAACAGCGAACAACGGCACACATCCCAAGGTTTGTCAGCGCGCGTGATCTTGCTCTTTTATTCAGCGTTCATTTGTTCTTTCATTTAGTCAGGTTGGAGAACCGTGCAATCAACTTCTTCGACGCAATCCGCAACTGCGGATCGCCCGCGCAGCGAAGCAGCGGGTTTTCGCCCGCGCGAGCGCTTCTTACGTGTATCGAGCTTTTTCTGGGCGTCATCGCTCATATTTATATCCTCGATGTCTTTTTCGCCCGTTTCGCCCTGACGCGCTGGTATGTGCGCCGCACCCAGATGCAGCGCTGGGTACGTTTGGCGCGGCGCTTCCGCTATCTCGCGCTGCAGCTCGGCGGTATGCAGATCAAACTGGGGCAGTTTCTCAGCGCGCGTGCGGATGTGGTGCCCGAGCCGGTACGGCGTGAACTAGCGGGCTTGCAGGATGAAGTGCCCGCCGCACCCGCCGAGCACGTGCTTGATGTGATTGTCGGCGAGCTCGGTGCGTCGCCGCACACTATCTTTCGCGAATTCGATGTGCAGGCCGTCGCCGCTGCGTCGCTTGGCCAGGTACACTTCGCCACACTCGATGACGGGCGCGAGGTGGCTGTCAAAGTCCAGCGACCGTTTATCGAGCGTATTATTGAAGTCGATCTTTCAGCGCTTACCTGGGTGGTGCGCCTGATTAAAAATTACCCGCCGATCAAGCGCCGTGCCGATCTCGAAGCCTTGCTCGATGAGTTCGGGCGCGTGCTGCTGCAGGAACTCGACTATGAGCAAGAGGCGCGCCACGCTGAACTGTTCCGCAGCAATTTCGCCGGCGACCCGGGTGTGTACGCTCCGGAGCCGATTCGTGAGCTGACACGCCCGCGGGTGCTGGTGATGGAACGCATCAGCGGCTATAAGATCACCGATTTCGAAGCGCTCGAGGCGCTTGGCGTGCGCCGCCAGGAAGTTGCTGCGCGGCTCAACAACAGCTACCTCAAGCAATTTTTTGTCGATGGCTTCTTCCACGCCGACCCACACGCCGGTAATCTGTTCATCCGTGTCGAGTCGCAGCGGCCGGTGCTCGCGCGCAACGGCCACGAGCCGACCAGTGGTCCGATGCTCGTCAATGGCGCGCAGACAGTAGCGGCCACCGGCACGCCGTTTACACTGATCTATGTCGACTTCGGTATGACCGGGCGGCTCACTCCGCAGATGATGGAGACGGTGCAGAGCGCGGTGATCGGCCTGGCCACAAATAGCGCCGAGCGCATTGTGCAAGGCCTCGATGAACTGAATATGATTTTGCCCAACGCCGACCGCCGCCAGATTGTACAGGGCATCGACATTTTGCTGCGCCACGCCTACAATCGCACGATGGCCGAGATCAATGCGCTCGATATCGACGCGATCTTTGCCGAGACGCGCGATATGGTCTACGATCTGCCTTTTCAAATCCCGCAGGATCTGCTCTACATGGGCCGCGCGATGAGTATGTGCGCCGGTCTGTCGACGGCGATCGATCCGGATATCAATCTCTTCGCCTCGCTGCGTCCCTTCGCGCGCCGCCTGCTCGAGCACGAGGAGAATAGCGTGAGCTGGGGCGAACGGATGCAGCGCGAGGTGCGCGAAATTGGCCAGATCCTGGTGACTTTACCGCGCCAGATGGATGTTTACTACCGGATGGCCAACCGTGGCGAGCTGCAGACCCGCTCAGATATTACACGCCTCGAACGCGGCATGAAGCGCGTCGAGCGCGCTACCGAACGACTTGCGGGTGGTATCTTCGCCACTGGGCTCTTCCTCGGCGGCGTGCAACTCCGCACCCGTGGCATGCCCAAGGAAGCACAGCGCGCCTGGTGGGCCGCTGGTGCCGCTATCCTGTGGAGCATCTGGCCACGCGGCGAGCGGTAACTGGGTTCGCGAACTACGCTAGCGGCTGAAGCATACTGCGTGAAGCGTGAACGTTTAGTAAGCAAAGCTCGACAAAGCAGTCTCACGTCTCACGCATCACAGCTTATCATGTCCCGATTGAGTATTCTCATACGCGTAGTGATGCTAGCCGCGCTTTTCGCCGCCGCTGCTAGCTTGCTGCTGCGCTCTGCCCCGGAAGATGCCCTACGCGCCGCCGACCGCGCATTCTACGCCGGGCGCTATCACGACGCACTGCAAGATTACGCGTTACTCTCCGTTCGGCCCGCAGCAACCGTTGGCAGCATTGCGCCTGGGCATTGTGCGCTACCTGCGTGGCGAGTTTGCCGCTGCCGAGCGCGCGTTCCGCCGCGCTCAACAGGGTGCGTTGAGGCCGCGCGACGCTGAGCTGACGTCGATCTATCTTGCGGCGACCCTCGATGCCCAAGGCAAAGTCGAGCGAGCCGCCCGACTTTACACGCAGCTGCAGAGCTGCGCCGCGCACTGCTTCTTCGCCGGCAGCGCGAGGTGCTAGCTGGCGAATTGGCGCTGCGGCAGGGTAGCTATGCCGCGCCGAGGCCACGTTTCGCCATGC
>JAAUTF010000621.1 GCA_012031775.1 Candidatus Altimarinota bacterium
TCGGGGCGGGTTTGGGGCTGCTTTGTGGCAAGAGGCGGGTGTTCGCGGGGCGAGGCGATCGCTAACAGCCACCCGGCGGCGGTGCGCGCTGATCGCAGCGATGTACATATCGGAAACTTCGCCTTCAGCGGGCCATCAGTATGGCTGTTGCGCACCTTTCAAGCGCAGGCAGGCTGGCGCTACCTGCTGCATACCGTGGGCGACCGCAACCCGGGCAGCTTGTTTATCAACGGCGTAGCGGTGGAGCGTTTCAGCCGACATCGCAGCGGCGGCATGATCCACCGCGAGATCAGCGAGTTCGTGCAGACGGGCGAAAACGTGATCGCGCTGAACATTACCGATTATGCGGGCATTGCCTGGCGCGCCACTTTACTGGAGTACAATCCGGCCCAGGCGCTGGCTGCGCGCTGGAGCTTTCGGCCCGGCGTGACGGCAGGCGATATTCAACGCACTGCCCCCGTCGATAAGCCGTTCTTCTGCAAAGCGCACTTCGCACGACCGCACGGCATAAACCGACTGAGCTTGCGTATGGGCACCTTGCAAAAAGGCCAAATCTGGCTGAATGGGCGCAATATTGGTCGCTTCTGGCAGGCGGGGCCGCAGGAGCATTATAAGCTGCCGCTCTCCTGGCTCGAGGAAACGAACGAACTGCTGATCTTTGTTGAGGAAGGATCGCCTAATGGTGTTAGCCTAGTGTAAAAGAGTGCCTGCTGGAACGGCGCTGTCGCTCCAGCAGGCACTATTTCACCAACCTGCGTACCAAAAGGCGATGCAAGAAACCGGCAGCGCGAGCAGCAGACCCACGATAGCAGCAAAGGTGATCTGGCTGCTGCTACCGCCCTCGCGCGGGATGCGGCCCCCAACCCATCCGCCGAGCAGCGCGATCGGCGAGACGATAGCAAGCACCAGGCTGAACAAAAGCCACTCGCCACCCACCTCGCGGCTCGGCAGGACAGCAGGTAAAATGACTAGGCCGACGACGAGCACTGAGCCGATACCGGCGAGCCACCCGATAAGCGCCCACAAAAGTTGCTGGCGAAAAGTCACCGTTCAATCTTTCTGGCTAAATCCGCTTCCCTTGGTGCAGGTCTTGCCGTCTATGAAATACACCATATGCCTGATTTGTCTCCTTTTGCTGGCAGCATGCACGGCGCAGCCGTTGGCACATGTGCCAACAGTGACACCGCTGCCTGCAACAGCAACTCTTGTTCCAACAGCGTGGGCGACGGCGACAGTGCTGCCAAGTGCTACCGCGCTGCCGACGGCCACAGTGGAGCCGACGGCGACAGTTGCTCCGACTACAACGCCAGAGCCGATTATAACACTGGCTGCGGTAGGTGATCTTATGCTGGCGCGATCGATCGGGCGGGCGCTGCAAGCCGATCCCGCCGATACACCGTTTGCCGCTGTTGCTACGTTGCTGCGCAGCGCCGATCTTACGGTTGGCAATCTGGAGTGCGCACTAGGCACAAGCGGCGAGCCAGCGCCGAAGGCCTTCACCTTTCTCGCACCGCCTGAATCAGTGCCGCCACTAGTGGATGCAGGCTTTGATGTTACTTTCGCTAGCGACAACCACACGCTCGACTATGGTGTTGCGGCCTTGAACGAGACGCTGCGCCTGCTGCAAGATAGCGGCATCGCTGCGGTGGGCGCGGGTGTAAATGCGGCACAGGCCTATGCGCCAATCTTTGTCGAGCGTAATGGCTTACGCCTCGCTTTTCTGGCCTATGTCGATGTGCCAGTAGAAAACGGCGGCTTTGTCACCGAGCGTTGGACGGCGACGGAGGCGCTGGCGGGTATGGCCTGGGCCGAGCCGCGCGCGTGGCCGCCGACGTGCGCGCAGCCAAAGCACAGAGCGACCATGTCGTTGTGCTGCTGCACAGCGGCTACGAAGGCCTGACAACGCCAAACGACATCCAGCGCGCCAATGCCTACGCCGCCATCGACGCCGGGGCCACGCTGGTTATCGGCCACCACCCACACGTGCTGCAGCCGGTCGAGCCATACAAGAACGGCTTGATAGCGTACAGCCTCGGCAACTTTGTCTTCGACGGCTTCGGTGGCGCGGGCGCGCAGAGCGCCATCCTGAATGTCACGCTGACCCCAGCAGGCATTGCGGGTTATAGCTTTACGCCGGTGGTATTGCGCGATGGCCGACCGGTTCTGGCCGAGGGTGAGGAAGCAGCGGCGATTCTGGCGCAGTTGGAGTAGGGCGCAGAGCACAGAGCGTAGAAGGGTAACAAGGTGATCAGCGCTCGGCGAAGTTGACCGTTTAACTTGTGTAATTTCAGGAGTAAACAATGCAGACCAATGGCAAGCACGATAAAGCGCGTAACGTTCTTGGCGGCGCATTGGCGACGTGCAGCACAGCGCCACTAACCGGATTTTACCGCAACGGTTGCTGCGACACAGGGCCCCAGGATAGTGGCTCGCACGTTGTCTGCGCGCAGGTGACAGCGGAGTTTCTTGCCTTTTCGCGTTCACGCGGCAATGATCTTATCACGCCCCCGCCCCGAATATAATTTTCCCGGGCTCAAGCCGGGCGATCGCTGGTGCCTCTGCGCGACACGCTGGCGCGAGGCACTTGAGGCGGGCGTTGCACCGCCAGTGGTGCTGGCCGCCAGCCATAGCGGTGCGCTGCGTTTTGTTAGCCTCGACGCGCTACAACGTTACGCGCTCGATAGCGAGGACAGCTAATCGGCGGAGAGAAATTCGACTGCTACCAGTGGGCTACCGGCAACCCAGGCCTCTAGGTTGCCGACGCTAAAGTAGCTGTTCGCCTGAATAATATGCGCCATAATACGGCGGCGCTCGTGCTGGTCGACAACTTCGATCGCGCGTGCAGGCAGATCGGCCTGCGCTCCTTGTTCACGTGAAAGGTGAACAGCGGATTGGCCTGCATATTCGCAAGCCAGTCGCGGTGGCCAGGCGTGCCGCTGATATAGACGGTGCCATCGACGACAAAATACCAGATCTCTATCCGTCGCGCGATACCGCTTTTGCGCCCGATTGTTGTAATATCACAGGTTAAACCGCGCTCGATCACGCGCCAGAGAGCAGTGTCTACCATCGTTTTCCTCTTTGGAGCACTAAGAACTATCGAACCAGGGAATTTATGGTGCGCGCTACAATCTACAATCTATAGCCACGCCACCCTAAACGGTTTGTGAACAAGCTAGTGTGCAATCTACAACCCATGTAGGATTGCTATATAACCATAACCTCAAGTTTACCACGTGCTTACGCAGGCGCAACGTATAGCCTCTTCCAGCATACGATGCAGTAGCGTATACTTTGCTGGCTGAGAGAATTGTATCGCCTAGCTGTCGGCATCGATGAGAAGCGGCTCCTACCTGAACCCCAGGTAGCGGGCCGCTTCGTGTATTAAGGAGCCACTGATGCGCGTCGCCACTCCATCGCCGTTTCGTCGCAACCACACGCGTGCCTGCTGGGTGCCGCCGCCCGCCGATCTGCCGCTACATCTGCCGTTCGATCTGCTACGCCAATGGTTAGAGGAACTTGAAGCTGAGTATCAGCGTCACCCAAGCCGCCATCTGCTGCGGGTGATCAAACGGATGCGCGCCTTCGCCGAGGAGATGTCGGCGTGATCCGAGGCGTTTACAGCGCACAGGGTGCGGAGAATGCAGCGTTGTTTTTTGCGGACCTGTTAGCGTCGCCCTGCCCGGCTGCCTTTTAACAAAAGGAAGAATTCTATGCACTACCGTCTTTGCCTGTTCCTCCTATTGCTTTTTCTGCCACTGGTAAGCGCTTGTGCCGCGCCGCTGCCCGTGGTGCAGCCCAAAGATGCTGCGCTACCGCGCTGGCTGGTACACGATTCGTCCGATCTCCTTGCACAGTTGCCGCTGAACTTGCCGATACTCGCGGTTCCGCCTGCGCCGGACGCGGCGACGCTAGCGGCATGGCGTGAG
>JAAUTF010000030.1 GCA_012031775.1 Candidatus Altimarinota bacterium
GGCTGGGCGAGCATATATCGGCGAGTTCGTGGAAAGGTGCCGTACACTCCTCGATGCCGTCGTCGTCCATCTCGAACAGCGTTTTGCCGAGCAAACGCGAGCGGCGGATGAGATCGTGATAGGGTACCTTGCCGACGATCGTGGTGCCGACGGTTTCGACAAACTGATCGAGCAAATTGGTACCACCGCCATATTTGTAGTCGACGCGATTAGCGATAACCCCGGCCATCGTCACTTTATGGCGCTGGCTCTTCTGCGAGATCGCCAGACAGAGCCGGTTAGCTGCAAAAATACTGTCGAAGTCGTTACAAGCGATGATCAGCCCGTAGTCCGCGTAGTTCAGCGGAGCCGAGAAACCACCGCAGACTACATCGCCAAGCACATCGAAGAGGATAACGTCGTATTTCGTATAGAGGCCGAATTCCTTCAGTAGCTTCACTGTCTCGCCCACAACGTAACCGCCACAGCCGGATCCAGCCGGTGGCCCACCTGATTCTAGCGTATCGACGCCGGCAAAGCCGGTGCGGATGACATCTTCTTTCTCGACATCTTCGATGTGAAAATCGTGTTGTTCCAACACGTCGATCACCGTAGGTTGTAACATGCCGGTGAGCGGGAAGGTACTGTCGTGCTTCGGGTCACAGCCGATCTGGAGGACTTTCGCGCCTTTTAGCGCCATCGCTGCCGAGAGATTAGCCGATGTGGTGGATTTGCCAATGCCACCCTTGCCATAGACTGCGAGAATGCGACTCATGGTTGTTTCTCCTAAAGGCTTTAGGAAGAGTATGGCTAACGACAGTGCTGGCTTCACTAGCGCTACCGCTAGCCATACCTTTATGCAAAAGATCTGCCAAATACCTGTTCGTAAGTCTCTCGATAGGGTTCCAACGCTTTGTAGACGTGATACGGCACAACACGATGTTCCATACGGGCGTGTTTGTCGCGCACGAACTGCAGGTTGCGCAACAGTTTCATCTCGATCGTGCTGCGGGCGAATTCTTTGCCGCGCGGCCCGCGCGCACGCTGTAAGCTAGCGATGAGCTTGCGGATGAGAAAAGGCGGCCTGCCGCGCGGGTTTTTGAGCATTTTGATGTACTCGCGCATACCCATGCTGCGATCGCCGCGCTCGCCAAGCTCACCGAACTCCAGATTCGGTTGCAACAGATCAAACAGCTCCTGCCCGGCTGCTGTCCGCACAAAAACCCATTGCCAGCGCTCGCCGGGTGGCAGCGGCGCACCGAGGTAGCCGATCGTCAGATCGGCAAGGGTGTTTTGATAATCGAAGCAGGACATACAAGCTGCGGGGAAGATCGCCTCAACACCGCCGATCGCGGCCACATCGAGATCGACAAAATTAATCTTCTCGATCTGGCCATCCTCGTGGCGCAGCCAGATGCGGAAGTCCTGCATAAATTCGTAATGCACCACCGTGCCTGGCGATGTGGAGACAGCTTGGAGAAATCGTTGTAGCGCGGGGTAGGTGGTATTATCGGTGCAGGGAATGCCGATGACATAGAGCTTTTCTAGGCCAAGCTCGTGCTGCAAGACGCGCAGGGCGTGAACCTGGCAGCCAACACCAATAAAGGCGATGCGGCGCAGCCCGCTGGCGCGCACCTGATCGAGGATCTCCAGATTGGGCGAAATGCAGGGCTTGTTGCCAGCGCTGGCCAGCACTTCGGCGGGCGTGCGCGCGAGAAAAGGCTCGGGCGCAAAACGCGTGCCGGGCGCGGCGCGGGTGCTGATCACACCGTCGACAAGGCCGCGTTCCAACAGCACAGCCCCGAGCGAGGTGACGATACCGCTCCACTGCGCAGCGACATTGATGCGTCGCAGCCGCACGGCATGCACACTCCGATGGATGCCAAAGAGCATTTCATCACCGGCATGCCGCGTGCGCCCGTGCAGCATCAGCTCAAGCGCCTCGACCTTGTTCTCGACGAAGACGCAGCTGCGCGCCATCGTGGGGCGCAGATCGCTGCTGCACACGCCGCAGTCGCTGCAGAGCTTGGGGCGGCCTTTCAGGCGCTCGGCAGCGCTCTGGATGGTTGTCGTTGCGATGAAGTGTGTTGCCATAGATGGCCTCATTGGGGCACCGCATGCGGTGCCACGGCGCCTGGCAGACCAGCTTCTGGTAAGCCTGCCGAAACCGGCTCACGCACCGATCTCCTCTTTAGCCGCGAGCATCACCTCGGCGCTGATCTCGGCGATACCGCGCTCGCTGGCGTAGCGCTCGATGTTGCCACGCACACGACCGCGCACGAAGAACGGCACTTTTTTTAGCATCGTCTCGGCGTCTGTTGACCAGACAGGAGACGTAAGATGTGAGGCAGGAGGTGTATTACCTCCTTCACCCACAAGTTGGCTAGCTTCTAGCTCCTGTCTTCTGTCTTCTGTCTTCTGTCTTCTATCTTCTGTCTCCTGCTCTCCGCCGTGCTCAAGGCCCGCATCGCCAAAGAGGTCGATCAGGTGCTTCTCCATACCGAGTGTACAGGTGGTGTACACTTCGTCGGCGATCGTATCGGCACCATCGAAGCCCAGCATAGGCCGGTAGGCGAGCAGATGGTTCTCGATATGCGTCGGCGGCGCGATCACCATGCAGTTCAGGTCGTGCTTGCGCGCGCTGTGGCGCTCCATCTGCGTGCCGCAAACCAGTTCGGGCCGCAGCGCGCCGATGCGCTTCTCCACGACCTGAAACTCCTCGGAGGCAAGAAATTGATCAGCGGCGACATAGCCCTGGAGCTGTTCGCGCACCCATGGCGCTTCTTCCAACAGGTAGGTACCAGCACCGGCGATCGGCATGCCCAGTTCGTCGGCGAGGAACTTGGTGATGCCAACGGTATGCGTTGCATCGCCAAAAACGAAGGCCGACTTACCGGCAAAGCTGTCCATGTCGCAGGTGCGAGCAAACCAGGGTACCGCCGAGGGGGCGGACATGCCATCGAGCGAGAAATCGGTGAGTGGCGGCAGCGTCATCGTGATCGCGCCCGCCTGGCGCAGTTGTGACACCAGCGTATCAAGCCAGCGCAGCGTGGGCTGCACGCCGATCGGTGCATCACGCAGCGCGGGCATGCCGAACTGCGCCTCCAGATAATCGGCGGCGCGCGCACCCAACTCGCGGTAGGGCGCGATATTCAGCCAGGCCGCAGGCAAACGCCGCAGGTCGTCGACACTAGCACCCCAGGGCGCAACCACATTCACCACGATGCCGAGCGCCTTGAGCATACGGCGCAAGCTGGTCAGATCGTGCTTGACGTGAAAGCCAAGCGAGGCCGGGCCGAGAATGTTCACACTTGGGTAGGGCGTGCGCGGCTGCGGCGTAGCATAGGTTTTGATCAGGTCGGTGAAAAGGCGATCAGCCGCCCCGACCTCTTGCATTCGATAGGGATTTGCATCGTAGACCAACACATCACAGGCAAGGTTGGCGCTCTGGGCGGCGATCTCCAGATTCTCTTGCAATAGAGTGGTCGAGCAGGAAGCGACAACGACGATTAGATCAGGGTTTACACGCGCCTCGACCTGGCGCAGCGTTTCGGGCAGGCGAATATTGCCCGTCGACAGATCGTTGCCGCTGACTACGCTGGTCGTCATCGCGGGAAACTGCGAGGAGCGCTCCAGCATCGAAAAAATCGTCGTCACATAATCGTCGCCCTGGGGCGCGTGATAGACGGCGTGAACCTTGCGCATGCTGTTCGCGATGCGGCCAATGCCGTGGTGGGCGGTGCCCTGGTACATCCAGTAGGCAAGTCGCATAGAAATACCTCTAGCGAGGTTCAGGAAGGGATGTGTCTAGCCGTTTCGACAGCTCTGCCGTCGAAACGGCTAGACACACCTTCTTTCTACAACCTATCGTAAGGGAATAACATCACCCGACGCGCTCGGCATGAGCCCCGCCGTCCAGATAGCATCGCTGCCCAGCGGGTCGAGGCGGGCGTGGCGGCGCAGCGCACGGGTGAACATCTGGGCGAGCGTGTTCACGCCAGACCAGCCGTGAACCGGCATAAAACAGAACTCGGTGCCCCATTTGGCCACGATGCCGCGCCCGATCAGCGGGTTCGAAGTGATCATATTCGAAATTACCAAGTCGGGCTGCTGTTCGGCGATATCGCGCAATTGGCGGTCGAAATTGGCCTGCTCGACGAGCCGAATCCCATTCAATTGCTCTAATTCAGCGGCGTGAAAACGGCGATTGATGTAGGGCGTACTGCATTCGAGCACCTCGGCCCCGGCGTTGCGCAGGAAGCGCGCCAGTGGCAACTCCATCAGAATATCGCTGGCAAAAAAGATCTTCTTGCCGCGTAAAAGCGCGGTATGCTCACTGATGCGCTGCCAGGCCGCAGCTTCGCGCTCACTCAGATCGACTTTTATGTCAAATGCTAGCGCGACATCCTCCCAGAAGCGGCGTGTGCCATCCGGGCCGAAGGGGAAAAGCGTGGTAACGATCGTGGCGTCGCGCTCGTTACGCAGCTGCGTAGCCGTCTTGGCGAGGTAGGGTTGCAGCGGTGCGATAATGGTGCCGGGGCCAATTGGCGGCAGTTCGTGAAAATGCGCAGCGGGCAGAAAACCAGCCACCGGAATGCCTAGCCGCGCGGCTTCGAGCGCAAAATCTTCGGCGATAGCATCGTTCACCGAACCCAGAAAGACGAGGCGCTTGTCTTCAGGCGGGGCCACCGGGCAGAAGGGAATGAGCGCCTGCAAGACCGAGTCTTCGCTTTGGGCAAAGGTATAGTCGAGCCCCGAGGCAGGCACAAACAGCACCGGCAGCTCGGGCGTGCTGAGCGAATGGGCCAAACCCTCGAATTCGACCTTCATCACCTCAGGTGTACACGAGGAAAGCAGAAAGATCACCGAGGGCTTATGCTCGGCGCGGATCTCAGCGATCTGCGACTCAAGCGACGGGGCCGACGATGACAGATCGGCCTCTTCGAGCAGCGAGACGGCGAAGCGCGGGCGGGCGAAGATCATCACACCGAGCGTATTTTGCAGTAGATGGGCGCAGGTATGGGTGCCAAGGATGAGAAAGAAACTATCCTTGATCTTCTGATAGAGCCAGCCAACGCTGACCAGACCGCAGAACGAGTGATAAAGGCCGTCCTCGCGGATGAACTGCACCTTAGGTGCCATAGGATGCTCCTTCGCATCAACGAGCCGGTCGCGCCGACAGTAGTGTAGACTCAGTACTACGGGATATGGAGCAATTATAGCATGTTACGCAAGTATTTGATATATAAACAATTGTTTGACAAAGCGTGTGCATTGTCTTAAGCGCGTAGGGGGCGCGTATGCTCGCCCCTACGCGCTCCCCGCCCAATCGTACGGCTGGAGCATACTAAGCGTTGCGGCCTCGGGCGATCCTGGTTCAGGATGATAATCGAATTCCCAGCGCACCAGCGGCGGCAGCGACATGAGGATAGCCTCGATGTTCCCGCTGGTCTGCAGGCCAAACAGCGTGCCGCGATCGTAGACGAGGTTAAATTCGACGTAACGCCCGCGGCGGTAGAGCTGCCACTGTCGTTCGTGCTCGCCGTACGGCATATCTTTACGACGGGCGACAATCGGCAGATAAGCCTCCTCGATCGCGCGGATGCCATCTGCCTGGAACGCGAGCCCCTGCTCAAAACCGGCGACGCCCTCCGGCTGGAGGTTATCGAAAAAGATACCGCCGACGCCGCGCATCTCGCTGCGATGTTTAAGATAGAAGTACTTGTCGCAAGTCGTCTTCAACTGCGCGTAGTCGACAATAGCGTGGCGATCGCAAAGCGCTTTGAGCGTACGATGAAAGTGCCGGGCGTCGTCGGCAAACCCGTAGCTGGGTGTCATATCCATCCCGCCACCGAACCAATACTCGTCGCCGGCCTCGAAATAACGAAAATTGGCGTGGAAGGCGGGCGCATACGGGTTGCGCGTATGCAGCACCATCGAGATACCGGTGGCAAAATAGGGCTGGCCGCGCGTCGAGGGCCGCTCGTTGCTGACGCTAGGCGGCACAACATCGCCATGTACCGCCGAGACATTCACACCAGCGCGCTCGAAGACAGCACCCTCGCTGAGCACGCGCGCCGTGCCACCGCCGCCGCCGGGGCGCTCCCAGGTTTTACTTTGAAACGTCGTCTGGCCGTCCATCGCGGCAAACGCAGCGCAGAGCCGCTCCTGCCCAGTCTGCATCAAAGCGATCATCTCTTCGCGGCGCGTTGCAGTTGTCATCATTTTCTCCATATTGACAGACAGTGGTTGCCGATTTAGGATCTACAACAGACGGCAGAAGTCAGGACTCAGAATTCAGAATTCAGGGGATCCAGTCCGTCACACTGCCTTTTCTATCGTGCAGAAAGAGACACCATGACCACGTTCTGGGCGCATCTGCCCCTTATCAAGCTTTTGCAACATGAGTTCGCCCAGTATACGCCCGCCACCTTTCGCCGTGACCTCCTCGCTGCGCTGACGGTCGGAGCGGTAGCGCTGCCGTTGGCGCTGGCTTTTGGTGTAGCCAGCGGTGCCGACGCCGCCGCCGGACTTATCACTGCTATCCTGGCCGGGCTACTTATTGGCGGGCTGGGCGGAGCCGCCTACCAAATCAGCGGCCCGACCGGTGCGATGTCGGCAATTCTGCTGGTGATCGCACAGCGCTACGGGCTGAACGGCGTGTGGGTGGCCTGTGTGTTAGCGGGCATAGCGCTGATCACGCTTGGCGTGCTGCGGCTGGGCCGGTATATCGCCTTTATCCCCTCACCGGTTATCACCGGCTTCACCAGCGGCATCGCACTGATCATCGCCATCGGCCAGCTCGACAATGTATTGGGCGTACAGACGCCATCGGCAGAGAATGCCTTTGCTAAGCTCTTCCACTACTTTACCAACCCGATCGTGCCGAACTGGCAGACGCTGGCGCTGGCCAGCCTGGTGATGGCGATCATGATCGTGGTGCCGCGCCTGACGCGCGCCGTACCGGCATCCTTGATCGGCATCGTAGTCGCCGCGCTGCTAGCCACCCTCGCCCAATGGGACGTGCCGATTATCGGTGCCATTCCGCGCAGCATCGTGCTCGACGAGCGACTGACCTTGGCTAATGTACCCTGGGGCGATCTGACCAACCTGGTGGCACCGGCGGTCTCGATCGCGGCGCTCGGTGCGATCGAAAGCTTGCTTTGCGGCTCGGTAGGTGCCACGATGACCGGTAAGCCCTTTGACAGCAACCAGGAACTGATAGCACAAGGCATCGGCAATATCGTCATCCCCTTCTTCGGCGGCGTGCCCGCCACAGCGGCGATCGCGCGCACCAGTGTGGCGATCAAAAGCGGGGCCGAGACACGGTTGGTGAGTATTTTGCACGCCTGGTGCTGCTCTTGAGCGCCCTGCTCTTTGCGCCGCTGATCGGACGCATCCCGCTGGCCGCACTTGGTGGCGTGCTACTGATGACGGCGTGGCGCATGAACGAATGGGAGAGCATTCACTTCTTTGCACAGGCACGGCTTAAACACGCCGTGCTCGGCTTCATCGTTACCATGATCGCCACCGCCGCGCTCGATCTGACACAGGCGATCTTGATCGGCATCGCGATCTCGGCGCTGATCTACATCCGCCAGTCGGCGGTGAGCGCAGCTGTAGCCAGTGAGCCGGTCGATCTCGATCGACTGCGCGCGCAAGGCCACCAGATCGCAGCGCAGCCACAGGATGCCCAGGTGTACTACCTGACCGGGCCGATCTTTTTTGGCAGCGTGAATGCCATTCTGGAAGCGTTTCGACGCAGCGACAAACATCATACGATCATCCTGAGTATGCGCGGTGTGCCGCTGGTGGATGCGATGGGTGTGCAAGCCATCCGTCGCATCATCGAAGAGCAGCAGCAACGCGGTGGTAACGTCTACATCTCCGGCCTGCAGCCAACGGTGCGCCAGATGTTCGAGCGCACCGGCCTGGTTGAACTGATCGGTGCGGAGAACATCTTCTGGAGCGCCGACCAAGCCATTCTCCAACGGGTCAATGCCGGGTAGGGTTGCCTGCGCAAGCCTACGCAGGCATCACGTTAATGCGGCGCGGGCAGCAGCGAGCGTTGCGGCGATCTCGGCCTCGCCGTGGGCAGTGCTCAAGAAACCGGCCTCGAACTGCGAGGGAGCCAGGTAGACACCACGCTCGGCCATGGCCCAGAAGAAAGCGGCGAAACGTTTGGTATCGGCATACTGCTTTGCCTCGACATAGCTGGTGATATGCACACCAGCCTCGTTGAGGAAATAGCAGCCCCACATGGTGCCTACGCTGCCAACCTGCAGCGGGATATTCAGCTCTTCGCCGATCGCACGCATGCCATCGGACAACTCACGGGTGCGCTGCACAGCCAGTGTAAAACGGTCTGGCTCGCCTTGATGCTTGCTAGCAAATGCGGTTTTGAGTGTGCTGAGGCCAGCGGCCATCGCCAGCGGGTTGCCGGAAAGCGTACCGGCCTGATACATCGGGCCGGCAGGGGCGACGTGCTGCATAATGGCGCGTTTACCGGCATACGCTCCAACCGGCAGGCCACCACCGATCACCTTGCCCAGGCACGTCAGATCGGGGTCGATACCCCAGAGCCCCTGTGCGCCGCCAGGCGCGACACGAAAGCCGGTCATCACCTCATCGAAGACCAGCAGCGCCCCGTGCTCACGCGTCAGATCGCGCAGGCCCTGCAAAAAGCCATTTTCCGGCAGCACAAAGCCCATATTGGCGGCGATCGGCTCAACAATCACCGCCGCGATGTCGTCGCCGTGGTCGGCAAAAAGTGCCCAGACAGCGTCGAGGTCGTTGAACTCGGCAGTCAACGTATCGGCGGTGGTGCTGGCCGTCACACCGGGGCTATCGGGCAGGCCCAGCGTGGCGACCCCGCTACCGGCTTGCACCAGCAGCATATCGGCGTGGCCGTGGTAGCAGCCGCTGAACTTCACGATCTTGCTGCGCCCGGTATAGGCGCGTGCCAGGCGGAGGGCGCTCATCGTCGCCTCGGTGCCGCTATTGACGAAGCGCACCTGCTCCAGGCCGGGCATCAGGCTGATCACTAGCTCGGCCAGCTCGGTTTCGAGCCTAGTTGGCGCGCCGTAACTCGTACCGCGCTCGGCCTGCTCGGCAATCGCTGCCGTCACCGTCGGGTGGGCGTGACCGAGCAGCAGCGGCCCCCAGGACAGCACATAATCGATATAACGATTGCCGTCTTCGTCCCAGAAATGCGGCCCACTGCCGCGCGCAACAAAGATCGGGCTACCACCAACGCCGCGAAAAGCGCGCACCGGTGAGTTCACGCCACCGGGAATGACTTCCTGCGCGGCGGCAAAGAGCGTTTTCGATTGGGAGTAGCGATTTGACATCATGCTCCTCGTGTTAATTTTAGGTGACACGGTGACACGGTGACACGGTATCAAAAAGGCCCTGTTTCACCGTACAAATGAGCTTCCTCGTGTAGCTTTTTCGGCGTAATCATCTAATCACCTGGTCAGGTTGGTAGGTATGCACAAACTCCACCAGCCGCCGCACATTGTCTTCGGGGGTTTCGGTAAGAATGCCGTGGCCGAGGTTGAAGATGTGGCCGGGCCGACCGCCAATACGATCGAGCACTGTTCTGGCGCGGCGCTCCAACTCGGGCCAGGGTGCAAATAGCGCCATCGGGTCGAGGTTACCCTGCACAGCCACGCCGGGGCCGAACTGTGCCCAGGCCTCATCGATGCGTGAACGCCAATCGACGCCGAGCACATCGGCTCCGCTCTGCGCGAGCAGCGGGTGAAGGCCGGCCATATCGGTGCCGAAATAGACGATCGGCACACCAGGCTGGCTGGCGCGCACCTCGGCGATAATACGTTGAACATAGGGCAGCACATATTCGGCGTAGTCGTCGGGGGCGAGCGCACCGGCCCAGCTGTCGAAGAGCTGAACGGCATCGACACCGGCTTCGATCTGGGCGAGCAGATAGTCGCGCACCAGCGTGCTAAGCTGGGCCATCAGGCTGTGCCAGGCGGCAGGTTGAGCGAACATCAGCTGCTTGCTGCGGCGATACTCTTTTGAGCCGCCGCCCTCGATCGCGTAAGCCGCCAGCGTAAACGGCGCGCCGCTGAAGCCGATCAGCGGAATACGATCGGCCAGCGCGCGTTTCACCAGGCGCACAGCATCGAGCGTATAGCTGACACTTTCGCGCGGATCGCACTCGTGCAGCGCGGCCACATCGGCGGCAGAGCGAATCGGGTTGTGGATAATCGGCCCCTCGCCCTTCTCGAAGCTGAGCTGCAGGCCGATGCCCTCGAGCGGCGGCAGAATGTCGGCAAAAATAATCGCCGCGTCGAGATCGAAGGCCTCGATCGGTTGCAGCGTGATCTCGGCAGCGACCTCGGGCGTTTTAACCATCTGCAAAAAGCCGTAGCGCTCGCGCACCGCGCGATAGGCCGACATATAACGGCCAGCCTGGCGCATCAACCAGATGGGCGTGCGATCAACCGCTTCACGGCGACAGGCTTTTAAGTAACGATCGTTCATGTATCTTCCTTTCGGAAGGTTTGGGAAAAGGGAATTGGTATGGTGATAGTGATGGCAAAGCCATCACTATCACCATACCACGCCATTCGCAAACCCTATCTCATCCACTTCACAACGTCTTTGGCCCAGTAAGTAATAATCATATCGGCGCCAGCGCGGCGGATGCTGAGCAAGCTTTCGAGGGCCACGCGCCGCTCGTCGATCCAGCCCTGAGCGGCGGCAGCCTTGACCATGCTGTACTCGCCGCTAACCTGATAAGCCGCCAGCGGCAAATCGAAGCGCTGTTTGACCTGGTGAATAATGTCGAGATAAGCCAGGGCCGGCTTGACCATGAGCATATCCGCGCCCTCAGCAACATCGAGCGCCACTTCGCGCAGCGCCTCGCGCGCATTGGCCGGATCCATCTGGTACTGGCTGCGATCGCCAAAGCTGGGCGGACTCTCGGCAGCATCGCGGAAGGGGCCATAGAAACCGCTGGCATACTTGGCCGCGTAGCTCATAATCGCGGTGTGAGCTAGGCCAGCACCGTCGAGCGCGCCACGAATAGCGGCGACCATACCGTCGATCATGCCAGAAGGCGCGATAATGTCGGCCCCGGCTTCGGCATGCACCACTGCCGAGCGCGCCAGCAAATCGAGCGTCGGGTCGTTAAGCAGGTAGCCATCGCCGAGCGCGGCGACAAAATCATCGCGCTGCGCGCTGTTCAACACCCCGCAGTGGCCGTGGTCGGTGTATTCGCAAAAGCAGAGATCGGAGATCACTAGCAGCTCTGGCACGGCCTGCTTGATCGCGCGGATGGCCTGCGGCACAATGCCCTCGGTGTCGAAATTCTCACTGCCGAATGCGTCCTTGTGCGCCGGAATACCGAATAGCAGCACGGCGGGGATGCCAAGCTCGGCCAGAGCCGTGGCCTCACGCGCGGCGGTATCGACCGAGAACTGACTGTGGCCGGGCATCGAACTGATCGGGGCGATCGATGTTGCGGCCGTGGCGCACGAAGAGCGGCGCGATCAGCTGATCGGCGCTCAGGCTCGTCTCGCGCACCAGGCGACGCATATTGGCGTTGGCGCGCAGTCGGCGCGGGCGGGTGCTTGGGTAGGTCATAAAGCCGTCCTCTTATTTTCGTGTTTAGACCTCACGAGCCTCGTCCTTAGGGCGTAACGCAGCAACAGCATTACATTCAAAAAGAGTAAGACCCTTACGGTCTTGCCAGAAGCGCTTCAACCAGGCCTGCCTCGCTCGCTTCCCGCGCCACAATCGGCGTATAACCTCCCTCACGCAGCGTTTCGGCGGTTGAAGGGCCAATACAAATCAGCACGACAGCATGTAGCGCGGCTAACGCAGCATCGCTCAGGCGGGCCAGAAAGAACCGCACCGTCGAGCCGCTGCTGAAGAAGATCGCGTCGATCTGCCCATCGACGAGCATACTATTTATGTCAATCTCACTTGCGGGGGCAGGAACCGTACGATAGGCGATAACGCGCTCAACCAGTGCGCCGTGTTCGGCGAGGCGGCGCTCAAGCGTATCACGCGCGATGTCGGCGTTGGCAAGCAGCAGACGCTTCCCGCTCACATCGTCCATAGCATCAGCGAGCGCATAGGCGTCGAAACGCTCCGGGAGCAGCTCCGGGATCCAGCCAAATTGCGCTGTGTAAGACGCCGCCGTCGCCGGGCCGACCGTCGCAACTTCCTGGTGCATCAGAACTGCTGTACCAATATCTAGCGCTCGCATGCGCTCGGCGAGTGCATACACCGCCGTCACACTGGTAAGCACGAGCCAGTCGTACCCGCCCGCAACGAGACGCTGCAGAGCGTCGTCGAAGGGGGCCAGGTCGTCTGGCGGGGCGTGCGCGATCGTCGAAAAAACGATCGGCTCGGCACCCAGCGCTCGCAAGCGCTGCACCAGGCCAGCGGCACGATCAGCAGCGCGCGTTATCACCACGCGTCGCCCGGCCAGGGTTTCAGCGGCCATGGCTGGAAAGTTCCGCGAGAATAACATCGGCACCCTGGGCCAGCAAATCTTCAGCGAGCGTTGTGCCTAGCATTTCTGCGTCGGCCAGTACACCAGCAAGAGCACCGCGTACCATCTGGCTGCCGTCGAGCGTGCCAACCATGCCTTCGAGCCGCAACGTTATACCATCGACAAGCGCATGGGCTGCGATCGGCACCTGGCAACCGCCTTCGAGCCGCCGCAAAAAGGCACGCTCGGCCAGTGCCGTCGATCGGGTCGGCGCGTGATCAAGGACGGCGAGCAGAGCCAAAGCTGCGGCATCGTCCGCGCGCGCTTCGATCGCTAGCGTGCCCTGAGCCACAGCGGGCAGCATCAGGGATGGTGCAAGCGGTATCACAGCGAATGCGTGCTCCGCTAGGGTAAAACGCGCTGCGCTGCCATGCCAGAGGCCGAGCCGCCGCAAGCCAGCCGCCGCCAATACAATCGCATCATAATGGCCTTCGGCGAGCTTGCGCAGTCGCGTGTCGACATTGCCGCGTATATCGCTTAACAGTAGATCCGGGCGCAAGCTGCGCAGCTGGCAGGCGCGCCGCAAAGAACTCGTGCCGACATGCGCGCGCGCTGGTAATGCAGACAAGGTACCCGAGTGACCGGGTGACCGGGTGACATCCGTTCCCGCCGATAGGTTCACCGTGTCATCGACGAAGCCTTCCGACTCCTGACTCCTGACTCCTGACTCCTGCAAAACAAGCACATCGCGCGGGTCAGCGCGCGTGGGGAAGGCGGCCAGCGTCAGGCCGGGCGGCAGTTGCGAGGGCAGATCTTTGCAGCTGTGAACGCACAGATCGACGCTGCCCGCGAGCAATTCCTGCTCCAGTTCTTTCACAAAGAGGCCTTTGTCGCCCACCGCCGAGAGCGCGACATCAAGGATACGGTCGCCCTTGGTGGTGATAATCCGCAGCGTGACTTCTAGACCTGGATGGGCGGTGCGCAGCGCGGCGGCGATCATCTCGGATTGGGCCAGCGCCAGCTTGCTGCCGCGCGTGCCGATAGTGATAGGTTTCATACATGCTCTGGGTGGGGCGCAGCATGCTGCGCTCTTACACGCTTTGCTGGGGCGCAGCATGCTACGCCCTTACGGATAGCACGCGCTACACTCCTACGTCGTCGCCTCCAAATTAAAGAGATCGCGCAGCATAGCGGCGTAGCGTTGGCCGTCGCCATGTTCAGCGGCGTCGCGCACGCGCACTGTGGGTGTATGCAGCAGCTTATTGACAAGACTGCGGCTAAAGCCTTCCAGCACCGTCTGTTGCTCTGCCGAGAGGGCGGGCAGCATACGCAACGCACGGGCAAGCTCGGCGCTGCGTAAAGCCTCGGCCCGCTGGCGCAGCGAAGTCAGCATCGGCATAGCATCAAGGCTGCGCAGCCAGGCGAGGAAATAGTCGGCCTCTTCGGTGACGATGGCATCTGCGACATCGACCACGCTGTGGCGTTGGGCAATGGTATGCGAAACCACCTCCTGCAGATCGTCGACGGTGCAGAGATGCACACCGGGCAACTGGCCGCATTCTGGCGCGATATCGCGTGGCACTGCCAGGTCGATCAACAGCATAGACGGCCAGGCACCGCGCGCATTGTGAGCGGCAAGTGCATCGGCGATGTGCTCACGATAGATGATCGGCACCGGGGCTGCGGTAGAGCTGATCACAATATCGGCGCAGCCTAGCGCATCGGGCAACTGCTCAAAGCCGATCGCCTCGGCATGATAGCGCTCAGCCAACTCTCGTCCGCGCGCCAGAGTACGGTTCACGATCGTCAGCCGGTCTGCACCATTAGCAAGAAGATTTTGTGCGGCAAGCTCGCTCACTTCGCCGCCACCGATCAGCAGCACGCTATGGCCTTTTAACTCGCCGAAACGCTGTCGCGCCAGTTCAACACCGGCTTGCGACACACTCGCCGCCCCGCAGCCTAACGGTGTCTCGTGACGCACGCGCTTACCGGCAGACAGCGCCTGGCGAAACAAATGGCTTAGCGTCGTGCCCGCGCTGCCGATCTCCTTGGCCTGCTCGTAGGCGAGGCGCACCTGCCCCTGGATCTGCGCCTCGCCAAGCACCAGCGAGCGCAGCCCGGCAGCCGTCGCACAGAGGTGCTGCACGACGGCCTCGCCGCGCACAAAATACAACGACGAGGCGAAATCGTGGCGCTCTAGGCCGTGAAAGCTGGCCAGAAAATCCACCACCGCATCCGCTGTGCTGCCATCGGCGATCACGCCGTAGATCTCGACACGGTTGCAGGTCGAGAGCAGCACCGCCTCACGAAACAACGGCGCTCGACCGTCGCTGCCCGATGTCAGCTGCATCAGCGCGGCCGGAATATCAGCGCTGTTAAACGCTAGTCGCTCGCGGATCTCGACGGGGGCGGTAGTGTGATCCAGACCAGCCAGCAGGAGGTTCATAATGCTTCCCTAAAACCTTAGCAAATCTATACAAAACGTAGTGTAATTATGCACTTGTGCAAGGTATCACAACGTATGTGCGCTGTCAAATGGAAGAATTCAGGAGTCAGGATTCAGAATTCAGTAGGCACACTGTTCTCAGTGCATCTCGTTACCTGGCCATTCTGACTCCTGACTCCTGACTCCTAAGTACTCACTGGGCCACCGCCACGATCTGCAACATATCGACACGTTCGCTGCGGAAGGCGTCTACATTGATACGGCGGAGGAGTAACAGAGCAGTCGCCAGCAGCAGCGCCTCGACAAGAAAGACGACGACATAGGCTGTCACGACATTGCCCGTGCCGACAACAACGATATCGCGCAGCACGCCGCCGGCGAGTTGCCGATCGCACGCGCGCCAGCATCGGCCACGCCCCAGGCACCGATGAAGAGGCCGACGCTTTCGGGCGTGGTCATATCCAGCATTAGTGCCAGGTTCGTCGCGGTAGCAATGCCGGTGCCGAAGCCAAGCAGCGCAACACCAGGCACGAACAGCGCCTGCACAGCGAGCGAGCCGCTCAGGGCGATCAACAGCAGCCCGGCGGCGGCCAGGCCACCACCGAGAAAGGCCCCACTCTTCTTGCTCAGCCAACGGCTCAGCACCAAACCCTGTAGCAGCAGCGCGACGAGCGTCATACTGCCCCAAATCGCCGTCAGCTGCGTGGTTGCGCGCACATCCATCGCAAAAGCCTGTGCGCCAAAGGGTTCGAGCAACACATCCTGGCCTAAAATCGCTGAGAGCAACAGCATTAAATAGATGAAGAATACGCGCGCCTGGGGGTTCGCGATTATCGCGCCAATTGCCTCGCGCGTGCCGATGCGCCGCTCTGGCGTGCTTTGTTGAACGTGGCGCGGCTCAAGGCCAAGCAGCCCGATTGCCGAGAGCAGCAGCGCAGCGATGCCACAGGCCGCAAACACGCGCAGCAGCTGCGCATCGCTGTAGGGGTCGAGCGCGCGCCCGCTGATGATTGCCGTGGCGATCACAGCGGCGATCATCAGGAACCACATCACCGCGATCGTGCGCGTGCGATCCTGCTCGCTCGACAGGTCGCCTGCCAGCGAGAGGTATGACACCACGGCAAGATTAAACCCGAGCCCCCCACAGCAAAAAGGCTAGTAGCGCAAAGGCCAGGCCGGGCCAGAAATTCGCCCCCATCGCTAGCGCCGCATACGGCGTGAGTACCGCACCGCTAATACAAAGCAGCAGCCCGGCAGCGATATACGGCGTGCGCCGGTAGCCCCAGCGTGGATGCTGGTCGGAGTAGTTGCCGATCCAAACCTGAATGGGCGCGAGCAGGTGTGGCAGTACTACCAGCAGCGCAACAATGCTGGAGAGAATCTGTAGATCATCGATCATCACACGGTTCAGCACTCCGCTGATCGGCACTGCCGTGACCGCCACCGCCGCATGCAGCATACCAAGCCGGATATTTTGATCAGATGCACGACTTTTTCCTTGTGGAGAAGCCAGGAGTCAGGAGTCAGAATTCAGAAGGCCTGCATTTCGTGGCTCACATCGCCGCAGTCGAATAAACTACAAAAGACGCAATGAGGGCACGCGATCTCCTGACTACTGACTCCAGACTCCAGACTCCTGACCTACCGCCACGCCTTCCAGCCTATCCTCAAGATCGGCGTAGATCGCGCGTAAGCTGTCGATCGTGTCGTCGTCTGCTGGCCAGTAACCACGCCCGTGCGCCTCAAGCAGACGGCGCACAATGCCCATGCTCGCCTGAGCGTTGAGGCTCGCCAGCCGCTCACGCATTGCTGTATCGAGCACAAACGTCTCGGCCACACCCTGATACACCCAGGGTTCGACAGCTGCGGTCGTTGCGCTCCAGCCATAGGTGTTACTTACGCGCGCTTCGATCTCCTGTGCGCCAGCGTAGCCGTGGGCCAGCATGCCTTCGTACCATTTCGGGTTCAGCAGCTTGGTGCGCGTTTCCAAGCGCACCATCTGCTCCAGGGTACTCAGGCGCTCGCCGACCGCCACCGCATCGGCGACAAGTACGGGCCGCCGTTCGCCGCGCAGCCGCTCCACACTTTTGCTGATCCCGCCCAGATTTTCATAGTAGTTATCGATGTCGCTGATGCCGACCTCGAAGCTATCGATGTTTTGGAAGCTTGCATCGACTGTCGCAAGGGTTCGCTCCAGCAGGGCACGCGATTCGCGCCACACCCCATCGCGCCCAGCGGTAAAACATTTGCGGCTCAGAAAAGCCTCGCTGAGCTGCCATCATCGTCCCAGGTGCCGCTCTCGACCAGGCGGTTGACATTGGCACCATAGCTGCCAGGCGCGTTGGCGAAGACGCGCAGCGCGGCTTCTTCCAGCGAGATGTGCAGCTCAGCGGCCTGAGCAAGCGCATGGCGACGATGAAGTTCAACTCAACCGGCTCGATCGGCCAGCGCGGCAAGGCGGAAGGCTTTGTCGAGCAATTGCATCTGATGGCCCAACAGATCGCGAAAAATGCCGCTGACCGTAACTACCGCGTCGATACGTGGCCGCCCCAGCTCTGCCAACGGCAGCAAGGCCACATCGCTGATTTGGCCAAGCTCGTCGGCAACCGGGCACGCGCCAATCAGCGCGAGCACCTGGGCGACACCCTCACACTCGCTCTTGAGGTTGTCGCTGCCCCAGAGCACAATGGCGATCGACTCCGGCCAGGAATCGGTTGTTGCGTAGAGGTGCAGCACGAGTGCGTCCATCACACGACGACCACTTGCGAGCGCCAGCGCCGAGGGTACACGAAACGGATCGAGGCTGTACACATTACGCCCGGTGGGCAGCACTTCGTGGTTGCGCACCACGTCGTTGCTCGGCGAGGGCATCACGAAGCCACCGGAAAGGCCGTGTAGTAGCCCGCCGATCTCATCGCAGGCTGCCAGCCGAGCCAGCAGATCGCGCACATACGCCCAGATCGGCGCAAGCTGCGTTTTGCTCAGCCCGGCAATTCGCTGCACGTAATCGCTCGCATCATCGCTGGTGGGCGCAGCGATAAACTCTGCGCAGCGCCTCGCGCACTGTG